>JBPCMI010000103.1:0-16143 GCA_051002415.1 Pyrinomonadaceae bacterium | reverse complement strand
AAGCAGCTGTGCCCACTGAACAATTGCGCCGGCGTATTGACGCTGCCATTGCTGGGTTACAAACGCAGCCCTTGCCTGTCAACACATCGTCCTCGTTCTCATTGCGAGCCTGGTTGCAGTCGCTGTTTGTACCACTGTCGTTTACTCCTCAACGAGCGTTTGGTTATGCGGGGTTGGTTCTGGTGCTGGGGTTTGCAGCAGTTTTGGGAATTACCCAGTGGCGTGCGGCTTCGCCGGACGCGAACCTGGCTGCTAATAATGAACCTGCACGAACCCCGACTAAGGGTAGCCTTGTACCGACTGCGGTTGATTCAGCGACACCGGCTACTGATAGTTCTCAAACATTAGCGACCTTACCAACTGCTCAACCGTCAACACCGAAAAGCGCGCGCGTGAAGCGGAGACTTACAAACTCGGCGACAACTCCCGAAGGAAACGTCGCTAATGCCGTCACCAAGCCTGACGACCGAGTGAAGTTATTGCCGGGTGAGCGAAGCTATCTGCAGACGATTGCTAAGCTGGACTCATCAATCAAGGCGAACGAAGGGCCGATGCGACCATCGCTACAGGCTGAGTATCAGCGCAATCTCGCTCTCGTTGATCGCGCCCTTGCGGCAACACGCAATGCCGCGAAGAAGAATCCGAATGATCCCGATGCTGCGGAATTCATGATGGCTGCTTATCAGAATAAGGTGAACCTGCTTAACGCTGTGGCTGAGGCTCGCACTTTTAATAGACAGCAGGACTAGTCAAGAGTTTGTAATGAAGTTTCGACCAATTTTTATCAGCCTCCTACTCGCGATTTTGGCGGCGAACGCTTTTGCTGGCGCAGGCGGCGCCCGTGCAAGTCGCAAGGATGACGTGGACGAGCAAAAGGTCGAGCGCTCAATCGCAGTGGATCCGGCTGTCGCTATCTCTCTTTGCGTTGCCTCGGGAAATATCACCATCCATGGATGGGATCGAAACGAGGTACGGGCGCGTTCGGCAGATGCCGTGAAAATCGAACTAGCACACGCGCCGCAGAACCCGCCGGGCGCAAGCATTACCAAGCTCGAGGTGGCGGTCTTTAATAACGACGAGGTGGAAAAACCCGCCGGCAAATGTCAGGCCTTCAGCGATATTGAATTGAACGTGCCGCGCGGTGCTTCGGTCCTGGTACAGACACGCGATGGCGACATCAGCATTGCCGACGTTGCCGCTGCATACGCTGGAACGCAGAACGGGGACATTGCGGTCCAAAAAATTACCCGGTCGATCGAAATAGGAAGTCTCGCTGGAAACATCTGCGTGAAAGATTCGAGTGGACGTGTCAATGTAAGTTCGGCGGGGGGATCCGTAGAAGCAGCCAACCTTCAGCCAATGCAGGCGGATGACGAGTTTGAAGTAATTACTACGAGCGGCGACATCATCCTCTCGCATGTGACACACAAGCAGATCAACACGAAAACCGTCAGTGGAAATTTGACGATGACCGGACCGCTGGCACGCGCAGGCCGTTACGGCTTCAATTCATTCTCTGGTGATGTCACCCTGGCGATGCCGGCCAATTCTTCTTTCAAACTGGTTGCTAAGGTTTCTCAGGACGGCGAAATCATTACAGACTTTCCTTTAACCCTTACACAAAACTCGGCGAGTTCCTCAGCCGAAGCCAGCGCGGTCGCAACTGCCGAAGCGCCCGCAGATCCGGCTGCGCCGGTTGCGAAGTCAGGACCGGTTAGCCCGGTAACAAAAGTGGCGCCAGTAGTTACAGTCGATGTTAAGCCGAAGATCCATGTGAAGGTTAAGCCGGAGGTTAAGGTGGCATTTTCCATGCGTCGCGTAAACGGCATCCATGGAACCGGCGATGCGATGATTTCCGTCTCTTCGTTCCTGGGAACGCTTCGCTTGGAACAGAATTAAGAACTAGTTAGTAGACAATAGACACAGGCAGGCAGAAGACGGTAGGCAGGGGCTTTCGCACTGCCGGCTGTCTTTTTATTTTCCCCCTCCTGCTGCAAGTCCGAGGATTTGCTCAAACTGCTCACGTTTCCTACTACTTACCACTGCCTACTGACTACTTTTAATCAAATTTCACGAATATTCTTGCCACAAAGCTCCGCATTTCGGTGTTCTGGTAGTAGAGCAACGCAGACGGGCCGGGGATGCGATGCGAACTTTGAGTTCAACATCCCCGGTCCGAAAATAAGGGACAAGCCATGAACGAGATGAAACCAATCAGCAACTTTCGAAACAACTTGTACCAGGTTGCGATCATTCTTCTTCTGGCATACGCGGCTTTTTCGACCGCGATGAAAGATCTAGATCGGTTGCAGGAACTCGCGGGCAATGTGCAATCCGCGACAGCTAACGGATTGGGTGGTTTAGCAAGAGTCTATTCCACAACCAAATCCTTGGCCGAGGGCCCTGAAATAGCTCAGGCGCGGAAGACCAATGCCTCGCCCGAAGCTCCACGCGTCAGCATCATCGCCGCGGGAGGCTCAGTAGCGCTCGACGGTTTAGACGAAGATTCCACGCCTGGTTTGAGAAGTAACAAACTCTTCGCTAATGAAAAGGCGCACAACGCCCTTGCTTGTCCGTTGCGCAAACGAGAATTACCAAAAGCGGTCGACCAGGATCTGAATTGGAAAGTTGTAGCTCAGATTCCCGAACGGATGGAGCTGCTGCGTCATGAATTTGCCGACAATCCCGATCCCCGCGTGGCAACTATGATCCGTCGTGGACCAAGGGTGCGCGCCATTATCAATAAGGTTCCAGTCAAGCCCGGCAAAGGAGACTGGTCAAACGTTGGTGAGTATAAATCGTTGAGTGACGTGATCGGTTTTGGATTGAAGGCTGCGCAAGTTGAAGCGGCCGAAACTGAGCGAACGGGTGAGACGACCGAAGAAGCTACGCGTTACTTATTTGAATTCAAGCGCACCACTGCGGATAGCGAGAAGGACGACTTGGCGACGCACCAATAAAACGAGCGAGGGCACGATAAATAAGACGCAACGGTTTGCGTCTTCCCCGATAACAATGGAGTAAAAGTGAGAAGCAGAATGTTAACGAAAACTTTAATTACGGCAGGAGTCATGGTGGCGGCGCTGTTGACCGTTTCGAGTGGCAGCGCCTCGCGTGTGTTGCTGCAAGATTCTCGTTCGTCAATGCACGCATCTTTTAGTGATGATTATCAGGCGCCACCCGATCAGCGAGAGATTCGTCAGGAGTTTCATCAAACCTATCCGTTTTCAGCGACCGGCCGAGTAAGCGTCGAAAATCTAAATGGAGAAGTTCGTATTGCAGTTTGGGACCGGAATGACGTTCAGGTTGATGCCGTCAAACGTGCTTACAAACAAGAGCGGATCGACGAAGCAAAAATTGAGGTGAATGCCGGCGCGGAAGCGCTTCGGATTCGCACCGAATATCCCGATTGGAAGCAGAGCTTCACCGACGACGAACGCGGTCGCTACAACAATCCAGCCCTCGTTGATTATTCGATCACCGTTCCGCGCAAAGCGCGTCTTGAGTCGATCGACCTCGTCAATGGCTCCCTGGAAATTAACGGCGTGGAAGGCGATGTAAAAGCATCATCGGTAAATGGGCGTGTCGTCGCGCGCGGTTTGTTGGGAGTTGCCAAACTTTCCACCGTCAACGGTGGCCTCGAAGCCACCTTCGCTAATCTGGACAGTGCTCGTCCGATAACCCTCAATTCAGTTAATGGCTCTGTGACTGTGATTATTCCCTCCGATGCCAACGCGATCGTGCGGGCGGGAACTGTTCATGGCGCCATCAGCAACGACTTTGGCATCCAGGTGCATCACGGTGAGTACGTTGGTCATGAACTTCATGGACAGATCGGCCAGGGCGGACCACTCATCAAGCTAGGCAACGTCAACGGTCGCATCTTGATTAAACATGCCCAGGATGGCCGCGCCGTCAGCCCGGCTACCGGACTAATTACCGACAAAGACAAGAGCAAGGACAAGATCAAAGGCTACGGCGAAAACCTGGATGACAACGATGAAGACGAGCGGTTGAGCGCTGAAGAGCGCCGCGAAGCGGCTTCCGCGCGTCGCGCCGAACGGGCGGAACAAATGAGCGCCGAGCGTATGTCTCGCGAGACGCAAGCTGAAGTGCAAAGGGAAGTCGAGCGCGCTATTCGCGAAGCACAGCGTGAAATTGAACGCGCCCAACGAGAGGTTCAGCGCGAAACACGTAGTCACGTCCGCACCGAGAACCGTCGTGAAGTGCACGAAGGGCGAGGCGAGGACCAAGATGAAAAAGAAGGCCGCGGCTACGGTAAAGAATTCACGGAAAAAGAGTCTAAGACTTTTACTGTCAGTGGTACGCCGAGCGTAAATCTCTCGACGTTCGATGGATCGATAACTATTCGCGGCTGGGACAAGTCAGAAGTGATGTACACGGCCACCAAGCGCGCGAATCAGGCTGACGAGGCCAAGCAAATCACGATCGATACGCAACAGCAGGGTTCCTCCATTTCCATCGTCGCACGCTCTTATGAAGACAACGGTGTTGCGTCGCTCGAGGTCTTCGTGCCGCGCAATGCAACTCTGCATGTTTCGTCCGGAGACGGCAGCCTCAATCTCGATGGCGTGTCAGGCGATCTTGACCTGCGCACGGGTGATGGCTCGATTGAAGTAAACGGCGCCCGCGGACAGCTGCGCGCGAATACCGGCGACGGCTCGATCAAGATTTCCGATTTCGATGGCAACGTCGATGCCCGCACAGGCGATGGCTCGATCTCGCTCGACGGCAGATTTTCCGCACTCGCGGCCCGGACCGGTGACGGTTCCATCTCACTCTCGGTGCCGGCGAACTCTGATTTCACCATCGAAACCGACGCCGAAGATGTCGACAACAGCGGGCTGACCCTGGTGGAAGATGTTGCAACTTCTAAGCGGATGCGACGTTGGAAGGTAGGACGCGGCGGAAACGTGTTTCTGCTTAGCACAGGCGAGGGACGCGTAGCCTTGCGCCCGCGCTAAGATTCACTTTTCTATCCTGACGAAGCAACTGCTCGCATGAGAAACAATTTACTCCAGTTTTCACAGAACCAGGCTGCCGCCGCGGGCGTCAGCAATATAGCGCCCGCGCATCCTGGTTAATCCCGTACTTCGCGCAGTCATGTTTTGTTCTCCCCAAACCAACCCACCCCCGAATTCGCCGGTTCTGAAGCGCACGATTTTTCAGTGTTGGATTTAATGATCCAGGCTAACGGCAATCGAACCGTTCAATTAGAGAGATCATTATGAAAAGAATAGCTTTGCTCACAACTCTAGTTGTGCTCTTCGCGGTAAACGCCACGGCGCAGTCTATCGTTACGCCCCCAGCGCCTGCGCCGTCGCCGGCGCTCGTCTCCGCCAGCCCGTCTACTAATCCCCCGGGCACTGAAACGACCTCGACTAGTGATACGAAAGCCCCGGTCACCGCCTCACCTGTCGGCAAAGGCGCTGTCACACTCCCACCGGAAAAGGCAAACCCGGTAACCGTTCCGAAGTTTGAGACGGCGCCGACGATTGACGGTGTCCTGAATGAACCCGTCTGGCAGGGCGCCGCAAAGCTGAAAGATTTCTACCAAATTGATCCAGGCGACAACATTGCTCCCTCGAAGCCCACAGAAGTTTTGATCGGTTACGATCCCAAATTCTTATACATAGCTTTCCGAGCTTTCGACGAGCCAGACAAAATTCGATCGACTGTGGCCAAGCGCGACAATATTTTTCAGGACGATTACGTCGGTTTCTATCTCGATACATTCAACGACAAGCGGCGGGCATTCGAAATCTTCTTTAATCCACTCGGCATTCAGGGCGACGGCATTCTGACGGAAGGTCGAGGTGAGGACTTCAGCATTGATTTGTTGCTGGAATCAAAAGGCACAATTACTCAGGAAGGCTATATCGTCGAGATTGCTATCCCCTTTAAATCGCTGCGCTACGAAGCCGGTAAGGGCAAACTTTGGGGTGCGCATTTCTTTCGGCGCATCCAGCGTTTCAATCGTGAGCTCGATTCGTGGATGCCTTTCTCGCGGAGCATCGACGGCAACATGAACCAGGCCGGTCACCTTGGCGGTCTCGAGGGGATCTCGGTTGAACGTACTATTGAGCTCATCCCCAGTTTGACTATTTCTCAGGATGGCCGGTTCGTCCGCTCTTTCGGCGTCTTTCCGAATACGCCAGCCGCGCTCGCCGATCCCGGTCGCATCGTCAATACACCGGTCGGCATCGATCCCGGACTGACTGCGAAGTTCATTCCCAGTCCTGCAATGACGGTTGATTTAGCAATCAATCCTGATTTTGCTCAGGTTGAAGCCGATCAATTAGTAGTGACGGCAAACCAACGCTTTCCAATCTTTTTTCCTGAGAAGCGGCCCTTCTTTTTGGAAGGCATCGATATCTTCAATACACCGATCACAGCCGTGCATACGCGTTCAATTGTTGATCCCGACGTTGCTGTGAAGACTACAGGAAAACTCGGTCGCACGAGCTTTGGCCTGATCGCAGCGAGCGATAATGGTCCGGGAAACTTTAGTATCGATGATCGCGGCGCGCTGAATAACTGCCGCGATCGCCGAGCGCTCGATCCGAGAATCGTGTGTAACAGCGAACGCTTTGTTGACAAGAACGCCTACATCGGTGTGCTACGGCTGAAGCGCGATATTGGTAAAGAAGACTCCATAGGCGTGCTCGCCACCAGCTACAATTTTATCGAGAAGCACAATCAGCTCGTGGCTCTCGATGGCCGCTTCCGGCTTGATAAGCAAACGACCTTTACTTTTCAAACGCTGGGCTCGACTTCCCGAAACTTCTTCTTTGATGCGAACGACCCTGTAGCGTCAACTCGCTATCGGACCGGTAACGGCTTCGGATATTCATTCAGTTACAACGTTTCGGGCCGCAACTGGGGATATGAACTCGGCGGCGAAGGCTTCACGAAAGACTATCGTGCCGACGTCGGCTTCTTCCAACGCCAGAATTCAAACTTCAACTTTGGATTCCTTCGTTACAACTCCGATCCCAAACCGAAGCAAAAGATTATCTCCTACCACATACACAACTTCTCCCACATGGATTACGACTGGCAGGGGCGAATGTATGCCTGGAAGAGTGAAAACCTGATTGAACTCAGTATGCCGCGCAGCAGTTGGGTGGGTGCCTGGTACGAACCGGCCTACGAGCGGCTTTTCGATCACGAGTTTGGACCGACCCGGGAAGCCAAACCCTGTAATCCTTTGGGGGGCACGAACCGCTGTACGTTCTTTGGACCCAGCAATGAACGGTCGGTCATGAAGCATCACATCTCAGGTTTCTTTGGATCAAACTTCAACAAGAAGATTCGGTTCAATGGGCAGGTTACCTATCGCCGCAATCATCTTGATTTAGATTTTGGCAGTTTGCCGAAATACCCGCGCGCCAGTCCGCCCGCGGTGAGGGCCCGAGAGCTGGCCGATGCTGGTCTCTGCAGCGATTCCAATCCGAATCTGCGTCCTGTTGAATGTTTTGCGCCGCAGGATCCAGGGGCGGGAAACATGCTTCAGGTTAATGGCAGCATCACGTTCCAACCGACGAATGAATTTCGCACCTCGATCAGCCTGAATAAGCAGCGGCTAGTGCGTCACGATACCGGTTTGACGGCTTTTGACGTGAACATCTTGACGTGGCGCGGCACGTATCAGTTCACGAAGTCATACTTCGCACGCGCGATCATCGACTACAACACGCTCAACTCGCGCGTGCGCGCCCAGTTCCTAACCGGCTGGACACCGAGTCCGGGAACTTCGTTCTACATTGGCTACAACGACGACATGAATTACGACACACTGCATCCGTTCACGGCGCAGATCACGCCTGGCTTTAGGCGTAATTCACGGACGTTCTTCGTGAAAATGTCATACCTGATCCGGAGGAGCTTCGGGGGGAAATAGGAGTCAGGAGTCAGGAGGATTAATCAGGACCTTGCTTGCTCGGCGAGCCCAATTTCTGGCAATCGTTGGCTCAATATAAACAGAACAGGGGCACGGAAGGCCGTGCCCCTCTTGATTGGGGATGCGGATGTCTGGATAGGTGTCAGGTGTCCGGTGTCAGATGTCAGATGTTAGATTTCAGATGTCGATTTCAGACTTCAGATGTCAGATTTTAGATTTTAGATTCGGATGTCGGTTTCAGAAACCGATGCCTGTCCTGTTACCCGACCCCCGACCCGCGACATCTGAAATCTGACACCCGACACCCGATACTCGACACTCATCATTGCACGCCCTACCCTAACTCCTGACTCACTCCTGACTCCTGACTCCTGACTGAGGTGCCGTGTTAAACTGGCGCCTCCCCACTATCAGCCGACATTTCTTAGCATTCGAGGTTCGAAGTAGATTTTTAATGACTTGTATTCCTCAGTTTCAGCTTTTTTCCCACGCTACGCGGCGCCGCGTTCGCGCGTTCAGCTTCGCGATATTTCTTAGTCTCCTCGCTCTCAGCTGCAAGAGCCAATATCCCGCCGGCACCAGGCAGACTCGTGCTGGCGATGAGAAAGCAGCACGGCAAGTGAAAACCGCGCGCGTCGAAGAGACTCCCTTCGGTGAAGCGGTCAACGCCAACGGCACCCTGGCGGCTTATGATCAAACAACCGCGAGTGTGAAAGTGCCGGGGCGCCTTCGCTCGATCACTGTTGATCTCGGTAGCGTCGTGCGCCGCGGCCAAGTGATAGCGCAGGTGGAACCGCAGGATTACAACTTGCGCGTACAACAGGCCGAGGCGGGGCTTGCACAAGCGCGAGCAAGGCTAGGCTTGTCACCTGACGGTAGGGACGACAGGGTAAATCCCGAACAGACTGGAACGGTGCGCCAGGCGCGAGCGGTGCTCGATGAAGCGCGCGTCAATCGTGATCGTTCGGTCAAACTTGTCGAGCAGGGCGTAGTAGCGCGCTCGGATTTTGACTCCGCCGATGCCACTTACAAAGTTGCGCTTAGTCGTTACCAGGACGCCATTGAAGAAATTCGCAATCGCCAGGCGGTGATGGCGCAGCGTCGCTCGGAGTTATCGTTGGCGCGCCAGCAGTTGGCCGACACAGCGGTACAGGCGCCGCTCGACGGCATCGTTCAGGAAAAGCGTGCGAGCGTCGGTGAATACCTGGCAGCGGGCGCGCCGGTTGTGAATATTGTCAAAATGGATCCGTTGCGGCTACGGGCAGAAGTGCCGGAGCGTGAGGCGAAGAACGTGCGCTCAGGACAAAACGTCCGCGTAACCATCGACGGCGATACTAACGTCTACGTGGGTCAGATCATGCGCTTGAGCCCGGTGATTGCTCAGCAGACGCGCATGTTGTTGGTCGAAGCGGATGTTCGGAACAACGGCAAGCTGCGGCCCGGGGCCTTTGCCCACGCCGAAATCGTGACGAATGATGCGCAGATGGTGGCGACTGTCCCCAGCAAAGCTATTGTGACGTTTGCCGGCATCGAAAAAGTGATTGTGGTACAGAACGGAAAAGCGCTCGAGAAGCCGGTGACAACCGGCCGCCGAAATGGGGAATGGACGGAGATTGTCGCTGGGGTAAACGTCGGCGACCAGGTGGTTGTTGACCCGGGCAACCTGCAATCCGGCCAGGCAGTCGAAGTCGTAGAATAAATACGAGCTTAGAACTTAGAACTTAGAGCTTTGAGCTTTGTACTTTTAACTTTGTACTTAGAACCTGGAACTCGATTATACCGGTACCCCTAGCATTTAAATTGAGAGCGGCAAGTCTAATTCGCGAACAAAGTTCTAAGCTCGCTTTTTTAAGAAATGCAAAAACTAGCTGAAATCTGTATCCGCCGTCCGGTCTTCGCGACGATGATTGTCTTGTCCCTCGTCGTCGTTGGCGCGGCTGGTTTTTTTCAGCTTGGCGTTGATCGCTTCCCCTCCGTAGATCTTCCCACCGTCAGCATTCGCGTTGGCTTGCCCGGCGCGGCCCCGGAAGAAGTTGAGTCGCTAATCACTCAACAAGTCGAAGAGGTGGTAAACACCGTCGACGGCATCGATGAACTTCGCTCCATCTCAGGAGCGGGGACGTCGATTGTCATCGCGACCTTCAAACTTGATCGCGATCTGGAAACGGCAGCACAAGACGTCCGCGATCGCGTTAGCACCTTAGGACGACGGCTTCCGGATGATGCGACGCCTCCTGCCGTGCAGAAGTTCGATAACGACAGCACGCCCGTGGTCACCATCGCGCTCACTGCCGATCGCTCCATCCGCGAGCTCACCGAACTCGCCGACAAAACTGTGCGCGTCCAACTCGAGCGCGTCGGGGGCGTTGGCGAGGTCCGCGTAGTCGGCGGACTTGAGCGCGCTATCAACATTTGGATCGACTCCGATCGCTTGGCAGCTTATCAGATTCCCATCACCACGGTGCGCGACGCGCTCAACCGGCAAAATGCCGACGTGCCGGGCGGGAACGTAGACACGGGCAGGGAAGAGCTGGTGTTGCGGACTCTCGGACGCTATGCCGATCCGCGCGCCTTCGACGACCTGGTTATTGCCACCGTTGAGGGCTCGCCGATCCGTCTGCGCGACGTTGGCCGGGTTGAGGATGGCACGAAGGAGCAACGCTCACTTTCGCGTCTGAACGGCGTGCCTACAGTCTCCCTCGAGATTCGCCGGCAGTCGGGCGCCAACACCATCGAAGTGATCGAAGGCATCAAGCGAGAGTTACCGCGCGTCACCGCACAACTTCCCGGCGACGTCAAGACGGAAATCATTCGCGACCAGTCGCGTTATATCGAAGCCGCGCTACACGAAATTGAAACTCACTTGATTCTGGGAAGCATCCTTGCCAGCCTCGTCGTCTTCTTTTTCATGCGCTCCTGGCGCTCGACCTTGATCGCAGCGGTGGCAATTCCGTGCTCGGTTATTTCGACATTCGGAATGATGCGCATCCTGGACTTTACGCTTAACAGCGTAACCATGCTGGCGTTGGTGTTGATGGTAGGCGTTGTGATCGACGACGCGATTGTCGTACTGGAAAACATTTTCCGCTTCATTGAAGAAAAGCGCATGAACGCGCGGGAGGCCGCCAAAGAAGCGACGCGTGATATCGGACTTGCGGTTTTGGCGACCACCCTTTCACTCGTGGTTATCTTCCTGCCTGTCTCCTTCATGTCGTCGATTTCCGGCCGTTTTCTCTACCAGTTTGGTATCACGGCCGCAGTAGCAATTCTTGTCAGCCTCCTCGTTTCCTTCACTCTCACGCCGATGATGAGTTCGCGTCTGATTCGAGTTGACGATGCGAAGGGCGGTCACGCTGCGCCGGCTTCTCGACGCGGTTTCTATCGCTGGATCGACGGCGGCTATTCGTGTCTGCTGGCATTTGCCATGCGCCATCGACTTGCGGTGGCGGCAGTGGCCCTGGTCGTAATTTGTTCCAGCGTGCCGCTCTATAGATCGGTTAAGCAGGAGTTCATTCCCACGAACGTCGATGAAGCCGAGTTTGAAGTGAACATCAACGGACCCGAAGGCACCAACTTGGCCGTGATGAACGAGGGAATGCTGGCGATTGAGAAGGAGATTCTGGCGACACCCGGAGTGCGCTTTGTGCTTTCTTCCGCCGGCGGTTCCTTTCTCGGCGGTGTTAACCAGGGCGGTGCTTATGTGCGCATTGTGCCACACGAGGATCGCACCCTTTCACTCGGCCGGCTTTGGCGCGAGAGCAAGAAGGGGAATCCCTTCAATGCATTCCGCGGCAACTATTCGCAACAGGATGTGATGCAGGAAGTGCGCAGCCGCTTGCGTAAGTTTGCGCCGTTGCGCGCGGGCGTTCGCAACGCTCCTTCATTTAACTTTGGCGCCGGCGGCCGTTTCGACATCGACTTCAATCTGCGCGGACCCGATATCGAGGCGCTTGCCGGATACGCCGATGAGCTCGTCAAGCGTTCAGAAAAGTTGGGCGGGATTGTCGATGCCGACACTTCTCTAAAACTCAACAAACCCGAACTGCGCGTCGAGATAGATCGAGCACGCGCGGCAGATCTCGGCGTCGACACTTCCGACATCGCGACCAGTTTGCGTGTAATGGTGGGCGGGGACGAAGAAGCATCGCGCTTTCACGACGCCGCTACGAACGAAGACTACGACGTCCAGCTGCGTTTGATTCAAGGCGACCGCAACGACGTTGGGACAATCAGCCGTCTCTCTGTGCCTTCGTCACGCGGTGGCCTGGTGCGGCTTGATAACGTAGTCAAGATTAGTCGCGACACGAGTCCGTCACGTATCGATCGTCTTGATCGCGAACGCCTGGTGTCGATGCGGGCTTCAGTGGCTCCCGGTTTCGCTCTCGCTGATCGCATCGAAGCCCTGCGCCGAGAAGTTACGACGATGAATCTGCCGCCCGCTTACACGACCACGGTGTCGGGCCGCGCGCGCGAGCTCGAGCGCACCTTCACGGAATTTGTCTGGGCTTTCATTCTCTCGATCATCTTCATGTACATGATTCTGGCGTCGCAGTTCGAAAGCACAATCCACCCGCTCACAATCCTTTTGAGCCTGCCACTCTCGGTGCCGTTCGCACTGCTCTCGTTGTGGGCCACCGGCGATACTCTCAATCTCTATTCGGCGCTGGGAATTCTCGTGCTGTTTGGCGTGGTAAAGAAGAATTCAATTCTGCAGATCGATCATATGAACAGCCTGCGCGCCCGCGGCATTGATCGGTATGAAGCAATCATGCAGGGCAATCGCGACCGCTTGCGCCCGATTTTAATGACAACCCTGGCTCTGATCGCCGGCATGATGCCCCTCGCCCTTGGCACCGGCCCCGGAGCCGAGGAACGGCGTTCGATCGCGATCGTAGTTATCGGCGGGCAGACGCTTTCGCTGTTGCTTACGTTGATTGCAACTCCGGTCGCGTATTCTTTGCTGGATGATTTGCGGTCGACGAATCGCGCTCGCGGTCTAGCAACGGCCTGGCCAGGTGCGTGGACTCGAATTGGCGGCAGCTTAAGAAAACGGCGCAAAGTACCGGCTGAGAGAGAAGCTCCGGCACAAGCCCAAACTGAGCCTGATGATGAACGAATCCGGGCGAGTGTCAGCGGCGACTGAAGAACAGGGGACGGGGTAACAGGGGAAAGGGAACTGGGGAAATAGGGGAAAAGGGGAAAGGGGGAACAGGGAAAAGCGAAGGAGGGTTGTCTAGGCTTCATTTCCCCTTTTACCATGTTCCCCTCTTCCCCGACCCCCTTTCCCCTCTTCTCCTGTCTTATTGGAACACCTTCTCCACGGGAACAAGCACCACATCCTCCGGCTTCACGCTAATCTTATAAACCTCGATCACCTTATCTTCATCCGTGATTTCCTTCGGCTTCGGCGAATTGTAGGTAATCGGTGATGGTTTGTTCGCCACGATTGCCTCGCGCAAGCCAGCGGCGTCCTTAGTAATCATCACGACCTGCATCCCCTCAGATTTCAGATGCTTGCGGAGGGCGGCGTTTACGTCTTCGAGCGTCAGCTTCGTTAGTTGCTCGCGCATGTAACTGACGTAGTCGGGGATATTGTAATAGCGGCTGTCGAGCGCATAGCCGAGTTGCGCGCCCTGCGTCTGCGTCAGGATGTTGTTGTTCTTAATCAGAAACTCGCGTGTCGCCTCGAACGTTTCTTTCGACATTCCCTCACGCACGAGCTTGTCGTATTCATAAAGCGCGGCGCGCAAGACAAAATGACCATTCTCGGGAACTACGGGCCGGATCCAAATCTGGAAAATCTGCGAAGCTCTGGCCTGGTTAGGATCGGGCATGAACTGAAACATGCCGCGCGGGAAGTATTCGATGTAGGCATAGTCGCCGTAGTTTAGTCCGCGCGCTTCGCGCAGCCGTTGATAGAGATAACTATTGCTCGAGCGGTGCTGGCCGAAGTATGAAGCGATCAAGGCCAATGCCGGCCAATCCTTATCGGAACGGTTCACCGCAATCGGAAAGCCTAGGGAGACTGCTGTTGCGCGTGTCTCACGTTGAATAATTGCGATGCGCATTCCTGCCGCTAGCTTCGGATCTTCGTAATTCGCGCTGGCGGCAGTTCCTGCTGGAAGCTTCGCAAAATCCGCTTTTATCTTGTCCGGCAAAGTCTTCGGATAACCGCCCGCCAAACCGAGCACCATGTTGGCCTGGGTGTAATGCGCTTTGTAGAAGGCCTGCACATCAGCAAGCGTCAGCTTCTCCAGCGAGCTGACAGTTCCCGTGTTGTTGTGTTCGTAGGGATGACCAGCGTAGATCAGGTTATAGAGGTATTCCTTCCCAAGCTCTTCGTCGTTGCTTTCACGCAGCGACACTTTTAAATAATTAATGGAGTCGGTTTTTAGCCGGTTGAAGTCGTCCTGACGAAAACCAGGATCCAACAGCATCTGACTGATCAAACCGTAATACTTGTCGAGGTTGTCGATGTGGGTGTCACCCTGGAACACGGTCATCTCTTTATCGATCTGCGAACCGAATGAGGTGGCCATCGGATACATCGCTTCCACGATCTGTTCGTAAGTCATGGTGCGCGAGCCGCCTTGCGACAACAACGCCGCGGTAAGCGCCGCCACGCCTTCCTTGCCTTTCGGATCAGAAGCGGCGCCTGCCATGAAGAGGATGCGGAACGAGATGAGCGGCGCGCGCGATGGTAAGAGCACGCTGGCATTTTTCGTGGTCATAGTCTTTTGTGTGCGGTTGAACGCAGCCGCCGGCAGGACGACGGAAAGAACGAGAAACAAGCTGATGATTGTGCGACGCATTATTCTTCGTCCTCCTGCCCGGTGTTGGTAGCGGACTCTTTTCCTTTGGTTGCGAGGGTGACGATGGTGCGGCTTTCATCGCGGAAATACTTCGCCGCCAGATCGCGTACTTCCTGGGGCGTGATCGTGTCCATTAGGGCCGCCAGTTTGTCGATCGTGTCGGGGGTGCGACGCAGCGAGATGAACGGCGCGACGGTCGAGGCTATGGCCGCCGAACTATTCATCGCCATCGCGAAACTGTAGCGCGTTCGGGAGCGAGTAGCATCCAGTTTTGCCGCGGGAATTAGTTCGGTGGTGAAGCGCTTAAACGTTGCCTGAATCTGGTCTCGCACGTAGTCGAGATCCTTGAAATCCTTTACTCGTGCCAGCACCACAAACAATTCCGGATCGATCTGGTTGCTGAAGTCAGGACCGAGCACATCAACCTTCTGTTCTTTGAGCACCAGTTTTTGGTACAGCTCAGAATTTTCACCGAAGGCAACCTGGGCCAAAAGGTCCAATGCCAGTTTGTCTTTCTTCTCGTCGGAATAAGCGGGACCGCGAAATGCCACGGCAACAATTGGCAGAGTCGGTGAAGGCCAATCGACATGAGCCGTGCGAGGCTCAGTCTGAGCTGGTTCCACTGGAATCTTGGCTTCGTAGTCGCCACGCTTCCACTCGCCAAAAAACTTCTTCGTCAGATCCAGCGCCCGCTGCTGGGTAACGTCTCCGACCAGCACCACCGTGGTGTACTCGGGACGATAGAAGCGCTTGAAAAACTCCTGACTGTATTCGTATTGGTTGGGCATGTCCTGGATGTCTTTCAAGTAGCCCATCGTCGTGTGCGAGTAAGTGTGCGTTTTGAAGGCTGTCTCACGCAGCACTTCATAGAGCTTGGAAAATGGATTAGCGCTGTTCTTGTCGTATTCACCTTTCACCGCTAGCGACTCAGTTTGAAATTCGGGAAGGGCGTACTTGAGACGTAAAAAGCGATCCGCTTCCATCTTCATGATTTCGTCGAGATCGTCTTTCGCGAAAACCGCGTGGTAGACGGTGCGATCGTCTGAGGTGTAGGCGTTGGTTTCGGCGCCTGCTCGCTTGAAGATCGCTTCGCGCTGATCAGCCGTGTAGTTTTCGCTGCCGCGAAACATCATGTGTTCGAAAAAGTGAGCGAAGCCACTCTTTCCCGCTTCAACTTCGTTGCGCGAGCCGGTGGCCACGACGATATAGAGCGCGACAAGGTTGGGATAGTCAGTGGGCACTGTCACCAGTCGCAAGCCATTCGGCAGGTCGTCGATAGTGTAGTTGTAAGGAAAGAGCTTGCGCGGCTTCTGCGGCGCTCCCCCCCTGGCGATGGTCAAAGCCGGCACACAGATCAGCAAAGACAAGATGGTCATTAATCTCATTCTTAAGTACTCCGTGAAAGTC
>JBPCMI010000102.1:0-27284 GCA_051002415.1 Pyrinomonadaceae bacterium | reverse complement strand
GAGAATGAGACCTACAGAGAACTGATCTTAGATGAAGTGTTGGTACTTCTAAGGGCAAATCATGCTCTCGGGCTTCAGTTATTTTCGCGCCCGCGCATGATACGCCCCAGCCCCCAGGCAATCAAATCCCGCGGAGTAAAGAATCTTGTAGTTAAAAGTTTACGGATCCGGTGATGAAGATGTGAATTTGTATCGCTTCGTGTAACTTCATGGAATGTTTATTCTGATGGGTACAACAATACGATCCATAATCGTTAGCCACGATGTCGACCATTCCTATTCCCGGTTTAAGGCAGACTTTTTGAAGTCATGGAACGAATAGTCTTTCTCGAACGGAATACTTTCAAGGTCGAGTTTCGCCGGCCGCAATTTGAGCACGAATGGATCGACTATGCAGAGACTGCTCCGCATGAGGTGGTTGAGCGCTTACACGACGCCACCGTCGCTATCTGCAATAAGCTGCAGTTGCGCGCGTCAGAACTCTCCCGCCTGCCGCGACTAAAGTTAATTGCCGTAGCCGCCACCGGCGTGGACAACATTGACCTCGTTTACTGCACACACAACGGCATCGCCGTCTGTAATGCGCGACATTACGCGGGTAACTCGCTTCCCGAGCATGTGTTGCTGCTGATGCTCGCCTTGCGCCGCAACCTCAATGCTTACCTTCAAGATATGCGCGCGGGAGCATGGCATGAGGCTAAGCAGTTTTGCTTACTCGATCACCCAATCCACGATCTGCGCGGCGCCACCCTTGGGATCATTGGCTACGGTTTCTTGGGGAAGGCGGTGGGAAAACTGGCAAAGGCCGTCGGCATGAAACTACTGTTTGCTGAACGGAAGACGGCCACTTCGATTCGCACCGGACGCGTCGCTTTCACTGAGCTGCTCGCAGCGAGCGACGTGCTCACTTTGCATTGTCCTTTAACTGACGAAACCAGAAATCTGATCGATATGCCGGAATTACAAATGATGAAGCGCGAGTCGTTGCTGATTAACACGGCACGCGGCGGACTCGTACATGAAAAGGCTTTGCTGCAAGCTCTAGGCGAAGGGCTGATCGCTGGTGCGGCGTTTGACGTTTTGAGCGAGGAACCGCCGCGCAGTGGCAATGTTTTGCTGGAGGCGCAGCTGCCGAACCTAATCGTTACTCCGCATGTTGCCTGGGCCAGTCGCGAGGCGATGCAAACCCTGGCGGATCAACTCATCGATAGTATTGAGGCGTTTATGCGTGGAGAACAGGTGAATCGGGTTGTTTGAGGAAAGCAAAACGGCGGGACCCGACCGCCGTACTCAATCCAACAAGATTGTGAAAGCGGACTACGAGGAAGCGGCGTCGGTAGATCCCGGCGCGGGTGTTTCGTCGTGATGCTCGGTGGTGTAAAGGCGCAGAATGTCCTGGCCCTGACGCGATCGCGGATCGATAGTGCGAATATGCCGGCGTCCCTGCATCTCCCAAATCGCCGTCACCACGCCTTCTTTCTCTACGGCATGATAGGAAATATCTTCGGAGAGCGCCGCCGGCGCTGTCTCTTCAGTGACTGTCTCAGGCGCGGCATTCGGCGCGGTTTCGTTCTCCATTTTACTTAACACTCCTCAGCAATATTCGTTTGGATTGGTTTAAAGAATTGTTGCATACGGTATTACGTAACGCAAACCGCTGGTCTGTTCTGTGGCACAGTCCTCAAACCATCAACCGCCAAGACGCGGGGAGGCGCTAAGGCGCTAAGTCAGATCTGGCAGCTAAGTTGAGTGAACCCGATAGGCGTGAAGGATTCAACCACTGGACGGACGAAAGGTTAGTGCCAAATGTGCTCTGCGCCTCTGCGACTCCGTATCTTTACGCCTCTGCGACTTGGCGGTTAGCACTTCGGTAGGGCGCAAACTAACAGTTTGCGTTAAAACTGCAGGGCCGCCTCAACCGCGCGCGCGGGCACCACCACGCCCCAGCCTTGGCGATCGATCTCAATTCCCGACACTCGTTCCGCCGTCTTAATCAAAATTCGTTTCACCTGTTGCGGTGTCAGGCGCGGGTTTGCCTCCAACATGCTCGCTATGATTGAAGCCACGATTGGGGAAGAGAACGAGGTGCCGTCAACGTACTTGTAGTGCTGATTAATCACGTTTCCCTCATGGAGCTTTATCGTGATCAGTTGTCGCAGCAGGGCCACCGGGAGTTCACGTGCGTCGTAAAGATCTTTATCGATCTGCGGGTGCGTTTCGATGATCGTTCCGAGTCGATCATCAGTGGCATCGTCGAGTTCAGAATACAGTTTGGCTTCGTCGGCAGTCGGTGTATGCGGCAGGATCGGAGCAGCTACCCAAATTCCGGGGGCGATCACTTCAGGTTTTTGCAAGCCATCGATGGTTGGTCCGTAAGACGAGCGATACATACCGCGACGCGCGCGATCGAGCGAGTTTTGATCGTCGAGCCCGCCCACTGAAATCGCCGAAGGAGAACTGGCAGGAGGTAAAACAGGGTGGCCGGGCGCCATGCCGGCATTGCCCACCGCACAAACCACAATCAGGCCTTCGCTGACGGCTCGTTCCACCATCTTGCATAAGGAGCTTTGAAAATAGGTTTGTTCAAAATCGCCCCCAGCAGAAATGTTAACAATCCTAATCTTGTATTCGTCGCGATGATCCAGAATCCATTTCAGCCCGCGTTCAATATGCTCGTCGGGAATGCGCCCGGTTCGGCCAATCTTCACAAGCACCAGAGTCGCGTCAGGAGCGATGCCGCGATAGAAGCCTTCTGAGAGATAGCCGTTACCTGCCGCCACCACTGAAGTCATCATTCCATGCCAACTCGCAACCTCACCCTTTTGCAGCGCCTGGAGATTTGCGGTGGGATCGAAAATGTTGTGATAAGCCAGAATGCGATCATTCGGCTGCGTTAGATCTGGATGAGCATAAAAACCGGAATCGAGAAACGCGATCGTGACGCCGCGTCCCGTGAATCTTTCATCCGCGTTCAAGCGCAGAGGGGTGGGCAGCACATAACTCGTCTGCTCAAATATGGCGCCATGCGCTTCAATCTGTTTGCGGCCGCGTTCGAAGAGGGCGATGCATTGGGAGCAACTGCCCGCGCTCTCACCAAGCAAAGCGTTAGCTTTTACAAACGACCGCAATTGCTCATCGAGAAGGGCGAGAGGCACCAATCCCTCGGGAGGCTTGCGACCGCAGACCGGGCAGATTGCGAGCAGAGACGAATCGGTTGCCTGGCTGATGGGTTCGGTGGTGGTTAGAAGTTCTTTTGCGTCAGGCATCGTTGCGAATGTTCAGAAAGCGAGTCTACTAGATTCCGTATGAATCGCGCGAGTACAACAGCGGTGCGACGCGTCTCCGCGTCTCCGCGTCTCCGTGTCTCCGTGTCTCCGCTTCTCTTATTGGATTGTGATTCACAAGCGCCGAGTGTAAGGTAAGGCTCTACCAAACAATTGAAGGCCGGGGAATAAGTTTCAGGAAATTAATATGTCTCAACAACCAGCATCTGCGGCCGATCTCTTTCGTCGCGCCCAGGAAATTCAACGCGGGAACAGCAACGCAACTTACAAAGAAATCAAAAACCAACTCGTTAGCGAATTTAAAGGCAAGCCCTTTCCGCCGCTTTATAATTTGACGATACCGGAGCAGGACGCGCGCGCGCCCCAAGAAGACTGGTCAGCCGGACTGTCCCTCGTACGTCGCGGAATTCAGTTTGAGGATTGGAGTGAAATCGTAGACGGCATCATCCTGAGCCTGGAGCAAACCGACAACTACGAAAAGCAGCGCGGTCCGGAAGGGACTCGCGACGATTGGCATGATCGTTCCCGCGGCATCCAGGAAGCCGAGTCGAAGGCCGTTAGTAAGTGGTTGCCGGAAGAGTTGAAATGAATAAATGGTTTTGGGTCTTTGGTCTTTGATGCTTTGACGGTGGGACTTTGAACTTTGAACGCGGAACTCGGAACTTTAATTTAAGATGAGGCCTTCTGCTTTCCGCCTTCTGCTTTCTGTCTCCTGACTTCCGCCTCCTGATCATGAGTTTCTTAAATAGCCTCTTACCAGATTCAAAATACCAAACAAACAATCCGCGCCGTCCGGACGAAATCGCTGATCCGGATGTGATCATTAGTCCTGACACGCGGCGCGAGAACCGTACTCCTCCGGGTCAGTCGCGCACGAAGAAATGGCCTGTACTTGATGCTCATGGAACGCCTGACATCGATCTTGCAAACTGGAGCTTCGCGGTGGACGGTCTTGTCGAGAATCCGCAGCAGTGGACGCTCGATGAGTTTATGCAGCTGACAGCGACCAAAGTCTACGCCGACTTCCATTGTGTGACGCGCTGGTCGCGCCTCGACAACGTTTGGGCCGGCGTTCCCACTCGTGAAGTTGCGAGAATGGCCGGTGTCAAAGCGGAAGCGAAGTTTGTACTTGCGGCGGCTTACGATTCCGGTTGGACCACTAACATTCCTCTCGAATTTTTTCTGAAGGAAGATTCACTCTTCGCCTGGTCGCATGATGGTCAACCGATACCAGCGGAGCACGGCGGCCCAGTGCGCTTGATTGTCCCGCAGCTCTACGCCTGGAAATCAGCCAAGTGGATAAAAGGCGTGCGCTTTCTGGAAAGCGATCAGGCAGGGTACTGGGAAGAAGGTGGCTATCACATGCGCGGCAATCCCTGGGCAGATGGGGATGGCGAACGGTTCAGGTGGAGTTGATCCATCGTGTGCAGAAAAACTAGCCACAGATTTACACTGATGTGGGGAATAAGCAGCTCAATTGTTCGTCCTTAATGCTTCTATCTGTGTTATCGGCGTAAAGTCTGTGATTAGTTTTTCTGCCCTAGAACCTTAATCACCCCTCCGTGCTAAGGAAGCACTTAAGCGCTGGCTATCGCGATTTTTCTGCCGATGACTCCAACTCCCAAAGACGCTGCCGCGGTCATTCTTCTCAAACCGAACAACGATCCATCCAACCCCGAAGTCTTTCTCGTTCGGCGCAGTGAGAAGCTGGCTTTCCTGGGTGGCTTTCACACTTTTCCTGGCGGACAGTTTGATGCCGACGACGCCACAGTTTCGATTGATAATTGCGATGATCCCCACACTCGGGCCGCGATTAGCGCTGCTGCACGTGAGTTGTTCGAAGAGCTCGGCGTGCTAATGGTGCGTGGCGGTGAACCACTTACTAAAGGTCAACGCGCCTCTCTCCTTGACGATCTGAATTCCGGGAGAATGTCCTGGTTGGAGTTGCTCGACCATTACAAACTTCGACTCGATGCTAATGATTTCACTTATGTGGGTCGTTGGGTGACTCCACCATTTAGCGCGAGACGATTCGATACCTGGTTCTTTCTCGCTACTTGCCCGGCAAAGCAACAGCCGCAAGTGGTGCCCGGTGAACTTGAAACCGGCGAATGGATCTCTGCAGCCAAAGCGCTTGCGCGGTGGCAGCATCTCGAAATTCTGGCTGTACCCCCGACGCTGCACGCTTTAAAAACTCTTGCGGGCGGCATCACGCCGGATTTGGTGGTTCGTTTCTTAGCAACTCCGCACGCTCATGGCGAACCAGTGCGCCGCATCGAGTTCCGACCGAACTTCATTTGTTTTCCTCTGCGCACGCCTACCCGGCCTCCTGCAACTCACACCAACTGCTACCTGATATACACATCTGAAGAGTTGCTGGTAGTAGATCCAGGATCGCCTTATGAAGAGGAGCAACAGGCTCTGAATGAATCCATCGACGAATTGCTTGGTGAAGGACGGAGGTTGCGCGAGATCGTTCTGACCCATATGCATCCCGATCATGTGGGAGGGGTAAACGCAGTCCGAAAGCACCTAGGCGAACAAATAACTGTCGCTGCTCATCGGCTAACCGCTGAACCTCTTGCGGAAGCTATTCGTGTGGATCGGTTCATTGAGGACGGCGATACGATCAAACTGACAGGTTCTCCAGAGATGGCGCTGTGGGCGCTGCACACGCCCGGTCACGCGCGTGGCCATCTCTGTTTTTACGACGCCGCTACCGGAGCTTTGCTTTCCGGAGACAACATTGTCGGATTAGGTTCCGTGCTTATCGACCTGCCGGAAGGAAACATGCGCGACTATCTAACGTCACTTGAACGGCTGGGTGCGTTGCCCAATGTGTCCGTGATCTTCGGCGGACATGGCCCTGCGATCGCCAATTCTTACGCGAAGATCGCTGAGTACATTTCCCACCGTTTGGAACGAGAGCAAAATATTCTGGAAGCAGTGCGCGCGGGTGATGCGACGCCACAGCAGATCGTCGCGCGAGTTTACACAGATGTTTCTCCCAAAGCTCACGGTTTGGCAGAACGAGCCGTGCTCGCTCATCTGGAAAAACTGGAAGAGGATGGAAAGGTAGGAAGAGATGGGGGCGGTTGGAAGGCATCAACCGCGAGCACAGAACGTTTTTCTTGAATTGCCGCGTTCACGCGGCTAGTCCACAAGGCTCATAGGCAAGCCGGGCTAACCGCCTGAAAGGCGGTAGCTTTCGAAACGTTTAGCTCCGACGCGACTCCAAAGCAATTTCCTGTAGGTCGTAACCTTCTTTGCGTTACGCGAGTTTCTGACGAGGTTACGGCCGCTTGCTAACCTGCGAGTTGTTGGAGATGTTTCCCCTCGATTGTCTGTCTTTTCCCTCACGTTTCCGGTCTTTCACTTCCCCGTATAAGATGACCACATCAAATCGGTTTAATTAGGACTAATGAAAATGCAACAACCAGGGACATTGGGTGAGTTGAAAGCCAAGGGGTATCGCAGCGTTTCCGTCAAAGACGAGCTGCGAGCCAATCTAATCCGCAAGCTGCAGGCGCAAGAAAAACTCTTTCCCGGCATTGTCGGCTACGACGAGACTGTTCTTCCGCAACTAATCAATGCCATTCTCGCGCGACACAACATTATCCTGCTCGGGCTACGCGGCCAGGCGAAGAGCCGCATCATCCGGCAACTCACCAAGCTCCTCGACGAACAAATTCCCATCATCGCTGGTTCCGAAATCAACGACGATCCGTTCCAGCCAATCTCACCCTACGGCCGCGAGCAACTCAAAACTTATGGCGACTCGCTGCCGATAGCCTGGATCGATCGCGACTCCCGGTTTGTCGAAAAGCTTGCGACTCCGGACGTAACGATTGCTGACATCATCGGCGACGTCGATCCGATCAAAGCGGCCAAGGGAGGACACCTGCTCAGTGATGAGCTGACTATTCATTACGGCCTTTTGCCACGCGCGAATCGCGGCATCTTCGCCATCAATGAACTGCCCGATCTTGCCGGCAAGATTCAGGTTGGCCTTTTCAACATCATGCAGGAAGGTGACGTGCAAATTAAAGGCTACCCGGTGCGCTTGCCGCTAGATGTGATGCTTGTCTTTTCCGCGAATCCCGAAGACTACACGGCGCGCGGCAAGATCATTACGCCTTTAAAAGATCGCATTGGTGCTGAGATTACCACCCACTATCCTGCCGAGCTTCCGACAGCTATACAGATCACGCGACAGGAAGCGTGGGTCGAGCGTGATGGTTGGAAAGCGAATCTGCACATTCCGGAGTTCATTCGTGAGGTAGTCGAACAGATTGCTTTTGAAGCGCGCGACGATCAGCGCGTCGACAAGCAGTCAGGTGTTTCTCAGCGACTGCCGATTACGGTCACAGAGTCAGTAATATCCAACGCTGAGCGCCGAGCGTTGCTGACGGGTGAAAAGGAAATCGTGCCGCGGATATCCGATGTTTACGCAGCGATTCCGTCGATGACCGGAAAAATGGAGCTTGAGTATGAGGGCGAGCAGATTGGCGCCCGGCGCATCGCCAGAGATTTAATTAAACGCGCGGCCGGAGAAATATTCAACGGCTATTTTGTAGGGATCGAATTTGCGAGCACCGTGCACTGGTTCGACGCCGGGAACAATTTGAGGCTCGCCGACACCGCCGCCGCTGACGAATGCCGGCGCCTGCTTGAGGCGGTACCCGATCTGATCGAGACGAGTGTGATTCCTTTTGATTTTGCTAAAGCTGATACGGCTAAAGTGATCGCCGCCTGTGAATTGGTGCTGGAGGGGCTGTACGCTGAAAACAAGATCAGCCGTAACGAGGAAGGCGGCTATACAGCAGTCACCAAAGCAAAGAAGGATCGCCGCGGGATGATCTACGATGATCTGACGGAAACCGGAAAATATAGCTAGTTCATTACCGATTTCCGATTTCCGATTGCCAATTGGCCTCTAATTGGAACTTTTCACTACCGCGTAGGAAAATCATTACTGAGGTTAGTGCTCAACATCGCCAGTCATCAATTGGCAATCGCCAATTGGCAATCGGCAATGATTTATGAAATTTATCAAGTACTCCAAATTCAAAGGTCTTGATATCTCCGCGATCAATCTCGGCGACTTGATGGAAGACTTGTCTGATTCGCTGCTTTCCTCAGGCTATGATGAAGATTATTACTGGACGCGCGAGCGACACGCCCCGGATACCTCGCTGGACGCGCTGCGCCGGGCCCTGCTCCAGGCGCTGATGAATCAGGGTTTGCTGAATGATTACCAAGTTCAGGAAATGCTCGGCGACAACGAAGGTGAGTTTAAGGGTTCAGCACTCGAGGAGATGCTCAATCAATTGATTGAGCGGCTGGTGGAAGAGGGTTATCTCAAACTTCAGGAACAACCCACGGAAAGGCAGCAACAACCGGGAACGGGTAGCAGCCCGCAAGTCTCCGAACCCTTGCCACTCAATATCAAGTTTGAAGTTACAGAAAAGGGTCTCGACTTTCTTGGTTACAAAACGTTGCGCAGCCTGCTCGGGAGTTTGGGAAAGAGTTCAGCGGGGCGACACGATACCCCACAGCTGTCGACCGGAGTTGAGGCAGCGGCGGCAAGCAAGCGGTACGAGTTTGGCGACACCATCAACCTTGACGTGAATACGACGCTCTTGTCCGCGATTCAGCGAGAAGGATTGCGCGTTCCGCTAAATCTCGAATACAGCGACCTGCACGTGCATCAATGCGACTATCAATCTTCCTGCGCTACGGTCGTCATGCTCGATTGCTCACACTCGATGATCCTTTACGGGGAGGATCGTTTTACGCCTGCCAAGAAAGTTGCACTCGCACTAGCGCACTTAATTCGCACTCAGTATCCGGGCGACTCGCTTAAGCTCGTCCTTTTCCATGACAGCGCCGAAGAACTCGCCTTTGCTCAACTGGCGACGACACAGGTTGGTCCTTACCACACCAACACCGCCGAAGGATTGCGGTTGGCACGGCGCATCCTGCAGGCGCAACGCAAAGAAATGAAGCAGATCGTAATGATCACTGACGGCAAACCAACAGCTTGTTTCATTGATAGTGGGCAAATGTTTGCCGGGGCAAGTGGCGGACGCGCCGCACGACCGGAACGGACCGTCACGCGTCGCATCTACAAGAATTCAATGGGCGGCGATCCTTTTGTGATGTCAGAAACGTTTAAAGAGGTCCAAGCCTGCCGCAAGGCGGGTATAATGATCAATACTTTCATGCTGGCGAGTGATTACTACCTCGTCGAGTTTGTGAAGCAAATGACGGCGATGACAAATGGTAAAGCTTACTTCGCGAACCCCAGTAATCTTTCGCAGTTTGTTCTGATGGATTTTCTTCGCCGCAGAACCAGCCGCATCAAGTAATTCGTTTCCTGCAGTTTCCAACTAATGCCAGCCGGGAAACCAAAGCCCAACGCAATCCGCCCAAGCCGGTATTTTCTCCCGTACTTTGTGTTGCTATTGGGCCTGCTGATCACGGCCTTCGCTACCTTTTATGTTTGGCGAACGGCTCATGGCCAGGATCTAATCCGCTTCGGAACGACAACTCAGGAACTCACGAGTTACGTGAAGGGACGGCCGCGGCTCTACATCGAAGTGCTGCGAGCGGGCACAGGTTTGTTTGCCATTAGTCCCACGACCAGTGCCACGCAGTTTCACAATTTTGTGGAGCGACTGGAGTTGGAGAGTCAATACCCGGGCGCTCAGGGCATTGGATACATAGCTCGAGTAAAGCGCGAGCAGAAGGATTCCTTTATCTCGGAGACCCGGGCACGCAATCGCTTTGATTTCAAGATCTGGCCCGACCAGGATCGCGATGAATACGATCCGGTGGTCTATTTTGAATCGCTCGATCGACGCCAGTACCAACTGGTTGGTTACGACATGAGTAGTGAGCCGGCGCGTCGTGCCGCGATGGAAACAGCGCGCGACACCGGGTTGCCTGCGGCTACCGCGCGCACGCCACTGAATGATGATGGCAGCGACTTAGGATTTCTGATCTACGCGCCGATCTACAAAGACGATCGCACCCCAACAACCGCCGACGAGCGTCGAGACGCGTTTGCTGGTTTTGTGTTTAGTTGTTTTCGCGGCGCGGACTTCATGAAATCAATACTCGCCATCAAGAACACCACTGATATCGACATTCGCATCCACGACGGACAAGAACCCACAAATGAAAATTTAATCCACGATACGGCAACGATCGCAGCGCCTATCGCCGCAGATTACCGGCCTTTACGCGCCCAAAGCCACGTCGAGGTTGCAGGCCGGACCTGGACCCTCGTTTTTTCATCCAGACCTGAATTCGCCACTGCAAAAGGTAACTCGCTCGTTTACGTTATAGTCGGCGGCTTGCTCATTAGCTTCCTACTGTTCGGCCTGACGCACGCTCAAGTGAGTTCGCGAGCGGCAACGGAACGCACTGCTTCCGAACTACAGATCTCCGAGAGCACGGTCCGCAAGACTCTTAGCGATCGAGAACGAGCGGAAGAAGCGCTTCGCGAGAGCGAAGAGCGTTACCGCGAGCTGATCGAGAACGCCAACGACATTGTGTTCACACTAGATCTCGACGGCAACGTCACTTCCATGAACAGTGCGGTAGAGAGACTGACCGGTTTTTCGCGAGAAGAGTTGCTCAAGATGAACATGAGACAGTTTCTCACCTCGGGATCGGATACTGCCGCGCGCGAAATGACTCACCGGAAGCTGGCCGGCGAAGAGCGCACAAATTACGAAGTCGACGTGCAGGCTAAGCACGGCGCCCTGGTGCGATTGGAAATTAGTAGCCGACTCGCTTTCAAGTCAGGCAAACCGATTGGCATTCAGGGAGTCGCGCGCGACATCACCAAGCGGCGAGCAGCGGAAGAAGCCTTGCGCGAGGCTGACCACCGCGCCCTCTCAGAATATGAGCGACTGCTGGAACGGGTCTCGCTGCTCTCGCAGGCGCTGGGAACCGCGCGCGACTTGCTCCACATCTTTCGCGCCTTGCGCGAGTTTGCGGTTGTCTCGGCGCCGTGTGATGGAATCTTCGTCTCACTTTACGATCCGATTCTTGACGTGCGCACCGCCTGTTACGGCTGGGGCGATCAACAGGAAATAGACACCAGCGAACTGCCGCCGATGCCCGTCACCGCGACTGGTCCCAACAGCGTGGCGGTCAGGACCGGTGAAGTTGTAGTTACCAACGACTACATGAAAGCGAGGCGCAATCACCCTGGGGTGATTGTCGGTCAGGACAATGGCTTGCGACCGAAGTCATCGCTGGCCGCGCCGATGTCAGTGATGGGAAGGATTGTCGGAACTATTGAAATTCAGAGTTATGAGGCTGCGGCATATCGTGATGAGCATATTACGGCGATGCGCATGGCGGCTAATCTCGTCGCTGTCGCAATCGAAAACGTCAGGCTTCTGAATCAGGAAAGCACTGCCCGCACGACTGCGGAAGAATCTAATCGTTTGAAAGACGAATTCCTCGCTACCGTTTCTCACGAACTGCGCACGCCTTTGACAGCGATCCTCGGTTGGTCGCGCATGCTGCAATCTGAGTCGCTCGATGAAGCGATGACGGTGAATGCCATTGAAACTATTAGGCGCAACGCCAAAGCGCAAACGCAAATCGTCGATGACATTCTGGATGTTTCTCGAATCATTACCGGCAAACTCGCGATAGACCTCCATCCTTTGGAGCTGGCCCCGATTATTGAAGCGGCTGTCGACGTAGTCCGTCCCACCGCCGAAGCCAAAGGTTTGCGCATCCAAACTGAACTGCCGGCGCAGCCCATGGTCGTCGCCGGCGATTCCAATCGCTTGCAACAGATTGTTTGGAACCTGCTTTCAAACGCAATCAAGTTTTCGCCGAGCGGTGGACGAGTCTTATTGAAGGTCCAGGCCAGGGGATCGCAGGTAGAGATAACAGTGACCGACGAGGGCCAGGGCATTAGTAAAGAATTCCTCCCCTTCGTCTTCGATCGTTTCCGCCAGGCAGACAGTACGACGACGCGGCAACATGGCGGCCTAGGATTGGGATTGGCAATTGCGCGCCACCTCGTGGAAATTCACGGCGGAGCAATCAAGGCGACAAGCGACGGGCCCAACAAAGGTTCGACGTTCAGCGTGTTACTGCCCCGACTGGGCTCAAACTCAAAAGTCAGTGACCAGCGAGCAGATGACGCAAGCCTGCCGGATTTGGCGTCAAGCAGGCTAAAGGGCATCCACGTTCTATTAGTTGATGACGACGAGGATACGCTGCAACTGATGAGCGCGGCCCTGGCCCAGGGCGAAGCACAAGTGACCGCTGTCTCCTCAGCAGACGCGGCCATGGAAATGCTGAAATCCGTGACCCCGGATGTTTTGATCTCAGATATCGCCATGCCGAATGAGGACGGATACCAGCTGCTGGCAAAAGTGCGCGCGCTGGATCTTGATCACCTCAGATTGCTGCCGGCCGTTGCGATAACAGCTTATGCTCGCGAAGAAGATCGTTTGCAAGCTCTCGCATCAGGTTTTCAAGCGTACCTGGCAAAACCGATTGAGTTGGCGGAATTGATCACCGTGGTAGCGGAAGCTGTCAAAGATGCGGAATCAAGACAAGAGGTAGATCGGGTGTGACGATGTCCAAGGGTTCTCAGGACGTAAACGCCGTTGGAATCGCGTATGACGACGTTGGATCCGGTGCGGTTGTCGTGCTGCTGCACGGTTATCCTTTCAATCGTTCGATGTGGAAGGGCCAGGTAGCAGTGTTGCGGCAGAATCATCGCGTGATTGTTCCTGATCTGCGCGGACATGGTGAAAGTGCCATCGTGCCAGGCCCCTCAACGATGGAGCTAATCGCTGGTGATGTCGCCGGCTTGTTGGATAGTCTAGACATCGCAGCAGCCACCATCGGGGGGCTTTCGATGGGCGGTTATGTCGCTTTGGCTTTCTGTCGCTTATTTTCTTCCCGAGTGCGCTCACTGATTCTGGCTGCCACTCGGGCGCAAGGTGACAACGACGAAGCGAAACGAAATCGAGAAGTCCAAGCCACGAAGGCGCGACAAGAAGGAATGAAAGGAATCGCTGACTCACTTTTGCCAAAGTTACTCACGGCAGACACGGTGACGAAGCGTCCTGAGATTGTTAAGCATCTGCGCGGGATGATGGCGAGCACAAATCCCGAAGGCGCTGCGGCAGTACTGGAAGGAATGGCGATACGTCCGGATCAAACTTCATTCTTGTCGCAGATCGTGGCGCCTACGTTGATTCTGGTGGGCAGCGAAGACGTGATCACCCCGCTAGCTGATGCACAACTGATGCATCGCGAAATCCCCGGGTCACGCCTGGAGATCATCAAGGGCGCGGGTCACGTCTTGAATCTGGAAAAGCCGCAAGAATTCAATGCTGCGATGATGAAATTTTTAGGGTGAGGTTGAGTTTTGGGTGTCAGGTGCCGGGTGTCCGGTCTCGGATAAAATGACCCTGGACTTAAGTCTTGATACTTGTAACCAGAGACCGATACCCGTGACCCGACTCCTGACACCCGATACCCGGCACCGATGAAAAAATACACCATCGAAGAACGCGTGCGCTGGGGCGATGTTGATGCCGCCAGTATCATCTTTTATGGCGCCTATATTCGCTTCTTTGAATTCGCCGAAACGGAGCTGTTTCGCGCCGTCGGCTTGCCCTACGGCGTGATGTTTGAAGAGCTCGACGTCTGGCTGCCTCGTGTTCATATCGAGTGTGATTTTCATCACGCGGCCCAACTGGATGACCTGTTGGAAGTTTCAGTTTATGTCGGCAGGTTCGGCAACAAGTCGATGCGGTTGGATTTTGAAGTGCGACGGAAAGGTGAAGAGCTGTTGATCGCCAAGGCGCATTTCGTTCTCGCTGCGGTTAAGCGCGACAGCTTCGAGACCGTTCCCATTCCGGAACCGCTAAAAACCAGGCTCGCTCCCTATACTGAATCCGGTGGAACTTAATGTGGAAGAAATCTCTGTCATAAATAGATCTGCGGATCTCGAAGAACGCAACGCCGACGCCAACCCGATTCGCCAATTCCAGGTCTGGTTCGACGAAGCAATGGGCCGCGGCTTGCCCTTAGCGGAAGCGATGACCTTGTGTACGGCAACTAGCGACGGCAAGCCTTCCGCGCGAATGGTGCTGCTCAAAGGCGTTGCTGAATCGGGCTTCGTTTTTTATACGAACTATTGCAGCCGCAAAGCCCGGGAGTTGGACGCGAATCCGTTCGCGGCTCTGGTTTTCTATTGGGAGCCACTCGAGCGGCAGGTGAGAGTTGAAGGAAAAGTTTCTCGGATCTCAGCTGACGAATCAGACAAATATTTTAGAACGCGTCCGCGCGAGAGCCAGCTGGGTGCGATCGCCTCGCCGCAAAGTGATGTCATTGAAAGCCGTGAAGAGCTCGAGCGAGAATTCCAAGAGCTCGAGGAAAAATACAGCGACGACCAGACGATCGAACGCCCTGCTCACTGGGGCGGATACCGTCTGGTGCCTGAGCGAATTGAATTTTGGAAGGGCCGACCCGGGCGTCTACACGATCGCTTGCTTTACGAGCTGCAACCGGATGGAAGCTGGAAACGTAGTCGTTTAGCGCCATGACTGCGGGTACGCTGACTTTGGAGTGTGGAGACTCGTCGAAGCTTTCATATGCGAAAGCGAAAGCGGTGTCAGGTCACCGCACTCCAAAGAACTAAAGCGGCCGCATCGCACTCTTCGCCAGTTTCTTTTTCAAATCCGTATACCCCTGCTCGCCCGCGACCAAATCGCCGAGCACGCGCTTGATTCCACGGTGCCCGCGTGCAAACTCGATCATTCGCTCTGTAAACGGTGCACCCCAAAAATTTCCATAAAAACGCCTACGCATCTGCGCTGCCCGTTTTAGTTCGGCGCCAAAGTCGTCGCGCCAGCGCTGTTCGTACTGATCAGGTTTACCAGTTAGGGCGCACTCCGCGAACAGTTCTGCTGAGCGTAGTGCATAGTAAATACCTTCACCGGTGACCGGATCCGCAAAGCCTGCCGCATCGCCTATCAGCGCCCAACCTTCGCCACAAACCTTTCGCTGGTTCCAGGTGGCGGCGTTGAGTCCGGGAATTCGCGCTGCATATCGCTCGGCCGTATCTTTCAATTTATCTTTAAGTCGCCGATCACGTTCCTGATCAACCTTGCGAGCGGACCACAATTTTGCTTTCGCATCTTCGCGCTGCCGGTAGTAACCCACCATGAAATCCCACAACAGATCATCAAGCGGCTTGTGAATGAATGCATCCTGCGTGGTGGCAATACCGAACGAAATGTGATCGATACGAGGAAACGCCCACGCGTAGCCGACCCAACCCGGCAGAAAGGCAACGACCGTGGGCGCATCCGAGTGCTCAGGCAGGGGCGCGCGATAACCGAAAGCTACTTCCATTTCGGAAGGCGGCAACGGGCCCGCCAGAAGGCGCGCGATTGGGCTGCCGGCGCCGTCCGCACCTACTAACATCTGCCCTGCCCATTCGTCACCGGTTACACTCTTCACAGTCCAACCAGCTGAGCTCTTGCGGAATCCTCGTCCGGAAATTTTTGCGGCGAACACTTTAGCGCCGGCTGCCCGCGCCCGTTCGCGCAGATAGGAATCAAAAGCAATGCGGGAATAGATGGCGAATGGTTCGTCGAGCTCAAGATGCAGGCGCTTCCCGGACGGAGAGAAGAGATCGAGCTGATCAACCGTGCGACCAACCGCATTCAGCAATTGCGGCCAGGCCTTCAGTGCTTTCGCAGTAACGCCGCCGCCGCAAGCCTTCGGTTCTCCGGGCGGACGGCCGTCGAACAGCGCGACACGTTTGCCACTCTCAGCTAAGAGTTCGGCGGCAAATGATCCAGCAGGACCAGCACCCACAATCAATACATCAAACTGTTCCATCCTCTTCATCATAAGAGCGCGAGTGGCGATTGCCAATTGCCCATTGCCGAATGGCGATTGGCGACTTCCGAATTACTGGCGATTGCCGATAAGTCTCGGCTAGCCATGGAGGCCTACCTCTCCAGTTCCTGATGATGGTTTGACAGAAATGGCCGGTAATCGGCAATCGGCAATTGCAAATCGGCAATCGATTTCTCCCGGTTCTGCGTGATAAAATCCGACCGTTTCCTGCACAAACAATCGGCGCCAGGCTTTGTTTAAAGCCGAGCTTGGGTTCCTACTGGAGGGGACCAAAAATGGGAAACGGAAGCTCTCTTGTTTTTTCCGGAATCGCTCCTCACCCGCCAATCATGGTTCCCGAGGTTGGTCGTGACGCTATTGGCGAAGTGCGCCAGTCAATCTCTGCCATGGAGGAATTGACTAAGCGGGTCGTTGCCAACAAAGCTACAACTGTAGTCTTAATCTCGCCTCACGCGCCGCTCGAGCCCTACGCCTTTGTGGCTTACCAAGACCAGGAACTTCACGCGGACTTTGCCAACTTTAGAGCACCTAAAGTTCAGCTAACAGCGCCACTAGATCAGGAGCTATTGAATGTGATCACCGAGCGCGCTAGCGAAGCGAGCTATCCGGTTGTTGGAATCACTCATACTAAACTCGATCACGGCACCGCTGTGCCACTCTATTTTCTGCAACGCTATGGCTGGCGCGGCCAGGTGGTCGCCCTCGGTTACAGCTTTCTTTCGAATGAAGATCACGTGCGGTTTGGCTCATGTATTGGACGGGCTATTCGCGATGTCGGTCGGCCCGTCGCCTTGATCGCCAGCGGAGACCTCAGTCACCGCCTTAAACCCGAAGCACCGGCTGGCTTCAATCCTACTGCGTACATCTTTGACGACGAGATTGTTGATGCACTGCGCGCTAACAATCCTGAACGGATCGTACAAATCAATCAGAACCTGCGCGAGCTAGCGGGCGAGTGTGGTTATCGCTCCATGTTGATTGCCGTGGGAGCGACCAAGGAACTCCCGCTCTCCTGTGAAGTCCTGAATTACGAAGCTCCATTCGGTGTGGGTTACATGGTTGCACAACTTACAAGCAAGGTGACTTTCAAGGAAAGTGCGGCGGCGGAATCTGAAATTGATGCCGGCACTGAAGCAGAGGGAGAGAACTTGCCGGCGCTAGCGCGCGCGGCCGTTGAGCAATTTGTGCGAGAAGGCACTCAGCTAAACTCGCCGGGGACAGCCTCAGAACTTCTGAGGGCTCGGGCAGCCTGCTTTGTTTCTTTGAAAACTCTCGACGGGGAATTACGCGGCTGTATTGGCACCATCGAACCCGCTCAGGAAACGCTGGGGGCCGAAATTATCGCTAACGCAATTAGTGCCGCGACCCGCGATCCGCGCTTCTCACCAGTTGCATCTCAGGAACTTGGGAATCTTCGTTACTCGGTTGATGTGCTTTCCGCAACTGAACCCACGCAAATGGATGGTCTGGATCCGTCAGTTTACGGAGTGATTGTTGAGGATGAAGCCGGGACGCACCGGGGACTTTTGCTCCCTGCTCTCGAAGGGATCGACACGCCGGAAAGGCAAGTAGAGATTGCTGCGCGTAAGGCCGGGATCACTCCCGGAACTCCAGTTCGGCTGCAGCGTTTCAGTGTAAGTCGTTACAGTGAAGGCGGGGTTAGGTGAAGACAGGTCTTTTCAAACCCGCCTCCTCCGTTTAGACGTCGAGATTCCTAACTTCCAGCGCATTGTCTTCGATGAATTTGCGCCGCGGCTCAACGGCATCGCCCATCAACACAGTAAATAAGTCGTCCGTTTCAACCGCGTCATCGACTCGGACTTGGAGCAAGGTACGCTTTTCAGGATTCATTGTGGTCTCCCAAAGCTGCTCCGGATTCATCTCGCCGAGTCCCTTATAACGTTGAATGCTCAAGTCTTTCTTGGCTGCGGCGAGGACTCTTTCCAACAGCGCCTCGCGAGTGCCGATCTCTTCCGAAGCTCCATTTTCACCGGCAATAAATGGGGCGGCCAGCTTCTCTTCCAATTCCGTAAAAATCTCCACCGCCTTTTGGAACTCGACGAGACTTGCGAAATTCCAATCGATGGTCAGGTGCACTCCGGTGCTGGTAAAGGATTCGATCTCCCACAAGCTGTGTTCTTCATCGGTTGAGAGTTCGGTCTTATAACCAGCCTTCGCTAAAACTCCCTCCACCTTTGCCATTAGATCGCCATCTTGAAAGACCTTGCGCAATGTCATTCCCTCTTTGCGCAAAACGCCTTTCTTACCTCCAAAGGCCTCGATGAGTATGGCAAGCAGATGTGCATCGCCACCGATGCGACGCGCGGCGCGTTCGCAATAGTGTTTGAAGTCAACCATCTTCTCCAAAGACTTCGCGAGCTCTTTACCTTCGATGGGCTGTTTGGAGCCGACGGACTTCACGGTCATGTCGCTGGTAGCCATTCGCATCAGGTAGCGAATCATCGCGCTTTCGTCTTTGATGTATTCCTCTTTTTTCCCGCGCTTAACTTTGAAGAGTGGTGGTTGCGCGATGTAGACGTACCCTTTCTCGATGAGCTCGGCCATCTGCCGGTAGAAGAAAGTTAGGAGCAGGGTCCGGATATGCGATCCGTCAACATCCGCGTCGGTCATTAAAATGATCTTGTGATAACGCAGCTTGCTGGCATCGAAATCCTCTTTCCCGATTCCGGTTCCGAGGGCCATGATCAGGGACTTGATTTCACTGTGACCCAGCATTTTGTCGAAGCGCGCTTTCTCGACGTTTAGGATCTTTCCTTTCAGCGGCAAGATTGCCTGGTTCTTCCGATCGCGGCCTTGTTTGGCTGAGCCCCCCGCGGAATCGCCCTCAACGATGTAGATTTCCGAAACAGCAGGATCCTTCTCCTGGCAGTCTGCGAGCTTGCCTGGAAGCATCGTGGAACCCAGGGCGCCCTTGCGCACAATCTCGCGCGCCTTACGAGCTGCTTCACGAGCGCGAGCGGCATCGAGCGACTTGCCCACGACGCGGCGCGCGACCGTGGGATTCTGTTCGAAATATTCGGTCAAGCGCTCATTCAAGAAGGATTCGACAGCGCCTTTAACGTCGGAGTTCAGTTTGCCCTTGGTCTGACCTTCAAATTGAGGCTGCGGCAGCTTTACCGAAATTACGGCAACCAGACCTTCGCGCACGTCATCGCCGCTCAGTGAACTTTTAAAATTCTTCGCCAGGCCGGACGACTGTGCGTAGGCATTTATCGTTCGAGTAAATGCAGAGCGGAAGCCGGAAAGATGCGTGCCGCCATCGACAGTATTGATGTTATTCGCAAAGGAATAGACCTTCTCGTCGTAGGCATCGTTATATTGAATTGCTACTTCGATTGATAAGGCGTCGCTGTTCTTCTCAAAATAGATCGGTTTGTCGTGGAGAGTAGTCTTGTTCTTGTTGAGATGTTTGACGAATTCGGCAATCCCGCCCTTGTAGAAGAACTCGTGCGAGCGCTCAGGCTCTTCTCGTTCATCTTTGATCGTAATGCGAATGCCTTTGTTAAGGAAGGCCTTTTCGCGCAGGCGCTCGGACAGTTTGTCGAAACTAAATTCGGTGTGATCGAAAATCTGCGTGTCAGGCTTAAAGGTAATCTTGGTTCCGCGCTTTCGTGTCTTTCCAGTTTGCTTCAGCGCAACAACTGGAATACCGCGTAGATACTCCTGCTCATAGGTTTTGCCCTCACGCCAGATCTCCAAACGTAAAGTCTCAGAAAGAAAATTAACGCAAGAGACGCCTACTCCGTGAAGACCGCCCGACACTTTATAAGCGTTTGAGTCAAACTTGCCGCCGGCGTGCAATTTAGTCATGACGACTTCTGCTGCCGACTTCTTCTCTTTCTTCATTTCGTCGACCGGTATACCGCGGCCGTTATCAATCACGGTAATGGAGTTGTCGAGATGAATTGTGACGTCGACGGTGTCGCAATATCCCGCGAGTGCTTCGTCAATCGAATTATCAACCACCTCATAGACCAGATGATGCAAGCCTATTTCGCCGGTTGAGCCAATGTACATTGCGGGTCGCTTGCGCACTGCGTCACGGCCCTCAAGCACGGCAATCGACGATGAGTCATATTTTCTGTCAGTTGTTCCTGCTGTAGGCAATCCCTTCTCCTTACTTCTACTTTTACTAATGTCCTCAATATCCATCGGAAAATGCTGCTCTTATATCGCTTCCAAAGTCGACCAATCCCGAAGTAGGCCCGGCTCTTCTTGTTGAGTGTCTAGCGCCGCTCCGTCTACGATCTCGTACACTTTTGCCCGCTCAAGGAAATCTTCGAGATGAGTTCGTTTCGACGTCGTAATGAAAGTTTGCGTTCGATTTTCTAGGTATTCCAAAAGATGTTTGATTCTTCTTTCATCAAGTTCTGCGTCGACGTCGTCTATGAGAAAAAGTGGGTACTCACCATGTCGCGAATTATACAATGAAATCGCCGCTAAGTCTAATAATAACAATGCACTACGCTGCTGGCCGGAGCTCCCAAAAACCCTCATCTCGCGACCTTCCAAAAGCACCTCTAAATCGTCCCGATGAGGTCCGATAAGGCACCTGCCGGCGGCGAGTTCAGCCTGGATTCGAAGCTGCAGACGTTGGCTCACGAGGGATTTGTAGTCGCTCAGATCGCCTTTGCCGGCGAGTGAGGAGACATAGTCGATGCGCACGTCCCGCTGCTCGAAAAGACCCCGCTCCAAAACTTCATTTATGCGCTTGATGTAATCGGTGCGGGCCTCATGAATCTCAGTACCAAGTCCCACGATCTGATCGTTCCAGGGCGAGATTAAATCCTCCACTTGCAGCAAACCTAAACCCTGCTCGTTTGCGTCTTGCAGAATCCTATTCTTCTGTTTTAAGACGCGACTATAGTCCGCAATAGTCTGCATATAGGCGGGCTGCAGCGAAGCCGCTCCTCGATCGATGAATCTCCGGCGCGCTTCAGGTACGCCGCGCACAACTTCCAGCTCCGCCGCTGTAAAAGAGAAAACCTGAAGCTGGCCTAGATACCTGGCCAATGGCTCTCGCTTGCCATTAATGGAGATTGTTTTGGTGTTGCCTTGAATCGTGACTTGAAGATCGCGTCGCAACTCCTCGCCACGCGTAACCAGACCTCGCACAAAAGCTGTCTCTTGTCCGAAATTGATTCCCTCTTGAAGCCGTTGTGTGCGGAAAGACTTAGTGCGCGAGAGTAGATAGATCGCTTCGAGCCAGTTCGTTTTACCTTGCCCATTATTGCCGAGGATTATGTTGAGACGAGGGCCAAGAGAGAGTTCTCCACTCAGGTTGCGGAACTGGTGTGCCTGAATGGACTCCAGGATCATCTTAGAATTTTAACATAGGGACTTAGTTCGACGTTGGCTCAGCACAAGGCTGTCGTCTAAAGCAAAAAGGCGCCCTCGAGCAGAGGACGCCGTGAGAAGTAGGTCTGGTTTGTTGTCTTAGAGGCGCATCGGCATCACGACATATTTGTAATCGTATTCGCCGCCTTCAGCGGGACGAAGTTGTGCCTGAGAATTTCCATCCTTAAATTCAAACGCCACATTGCCTTCACCGATGACGTTGAGAAAATCTTGAAGATACTGGGCATTAAAGCCAATATCGGTGTTTTCGCCGTTGTAATCCGAGGGTATCGTTTCGGCAGCTTCCCCCTCTTCTGCGTTCTGAGAAGTGATTACCAACTGGTTGGGTTCGAGATGAAACCGAATCGCGTGTGAGCGATCATCCGCCATTAGCGCCACTCGTTTTATCGCAAGGTTCAAGAGCGCACTGTCGAACTGCACGGCCTTGTCGTTGTTCTTCGGCATCACCATTTCATAATTTGGAAACTGCCCGTAGAGCATTCGGGAGATCAAGAGTCGCGCACCCACCTCGAAATAAATGTGGTTTTCATCCATCCCCAGGCTGATGTCGCTGTCATGATCCGCAGTCAACTTTGTTAACTCTGCCAATGTCTTCCTGGGAATAAGAGTATCTATCGAGTCGTTAGCGCCGTCGTTTCCGGTATTCTTTCTTTCCACATAAGCCAGGCGGTGACCGTCCGTTGTAACCATCTTCGCGCCGGATTCGTCCAAAATGAATTTAGCGCCTGACAGCGTGTAGCGCGATTCTTCCTGGGTGATGGCGAAAATGGTCCGGTCGATCAAGGTTTTAAGAACGCCTGCGGAAATCTTCGTCGGCGCGGACTTGGTGGAAGGTACTTCCGGAAATGCGTCCTTCGATACTCCAACTAACCTATACTTTGCGCGATCACATTTGACCGTGACCCAATCATTCTCTTCTCGAGTAAAAGTAATCGGCGCGTCGGGTAAGAGTCGAACAATCTCAAAAAGTTTTCGCGCTTGGACGCAAATCGCACCTGCGGTCTTGATCTCAGCTTCGCTGTCACAGCGAATGGTGACATCGAGGTCCGTACCAGTAATTCTGATCGCGTTTTCTCCGAGAGACTCGATCAAGATATTTGAGAGTACGGGTATCGTGTTTTTCTTTTCAACCACGCCCTGGACGAAGCTAAGTTCCCTTTGCAGGTTCTGCTTACTAACGATGAAATTCATTGCTGAACTCTCCGCAACTGACTTCTTGGTGCCTAACATTTCTAATTCGGCCTCCTATTCTACTATTGCTAGATCAAAAATCATTCCATCTTGATCTAGCAGTAGTAGTAGTTACCTGTTGATATGTGGAAAAACTGAAAACTGCTTTGTTCTTAAGAACTTCGACCGCACATTGGTTAATGCCGGTATTTAGTTTTATCCAGCGTTCTTCGAAGCTAAACCGCAAACACAAGAATTACTAGGCTGCTTCCACGGGCCATCACAGGCACATGATTGTGAATAACTGTGAGTATCTCAATACAACCGCCAAACGCATGCAATCGTTCCGGTGACCTTGTGAAAAACTGATAACTATTTTTGCAGACTCTCTGAAAGATCATTGACCAGCTTCTGCATTTCAGAATCTCGCCGTCGCAAGGAATCCACCTTCGCGTAAGAATGCATCACCGTGGTGTGATGCTTTCCGCCAAACGCTCGTCCGATTGCCGGGTAACTGTGTTTAGTTAATTGCTTGCAAAGATACATCGCTATTTGCCGCGGCCCAGAAATCTGCTGAGTGTTGCTCTTCGATACTAGCTCGGCAACGCTGATCTTAAAATTAGCAGCAACGGCCTTTTGAATTTTCTGGATCGTGATCGCGTCTGACTCTTCCTCTCCGGAGATATTGCGCATCGCATCCTGCGCCAAAGCCTTCGATATCTTTTCACCGCGGAGGGAAGATATTGCTACGAGCCGAATCAGCGAACCTTCCAATTCCCGAACGTTGTGCTTAACGCGCCCTGCGATGAACAGCGCCACCTCGTCGGGAATAATAATCCCCATCGTCTCTGCTTTTCGTTTGAGAATAGCAACTTTTGTTTCCAGATCTGGAGGCTCAATGTCAGCAATCAATCCCCATTCAAACCGCGAGTGCAGCCTTTCCTCAAGCGTCGGGATTTCACGTGGGGGACAGTCGGAACTAATAACAATCTGCTTTTGCTGGTCGTAAAGCGAATTGAAGGTGTGAAAAAACTCTTCCTGGGTACGTTCCTTTCCTGCCATGAACTGCACATCATCAATTAGCAAAACGTCGACCGACCTGTATCGCTCTCGGAAAGCCGGCGTCTTGTCATAGCGAATCGCGTTGATGAGCTCATTCATGAACTTCTCTGAAGAGAGGTAACACAGCCGCAAGTGTGGATTGCGCTGCTTTATTGCGTGGCCGCAAGCGTGCATCAAGTGGGTCTTACCTAAACCGACACCGCCGTAGATGTAGAGCGGGTTATAGGTCTTACCCGGAGCTTCCGCTACGGCCAGCGAAGCAGCATGAGCGAACTGATTACAGGAACCAACAACAAAGCCTTCATAACTGTACTTGGAGTTCAGCGATGGATCCAGCGGCTTTGCGTCTGCTGATCGTGGTTCTCCACTAAAAGATTTAATGCTTTCCCCGGGCACCGGACCAGCAGGGTTTTGAGATGAGCCTGAGCCTGAGTTTTTGGACGGATCCGAAGGTGAGTCCACGTTCTTGGCTTCGTGAGAGGGCGCAATGCTAGCCGCCGCGACCTTTGTCTCAGTAATCCAGCCGATCGAATACTCCGGCAGGGAAAGTTCCACGAGCGTCTGCTCCAACAGCGAAGAGAAACTGGTCGTCACCCAACTCCGGACTATTTCGTTAGGGGCAAGGAGACTTATTATTCTCTGGGCATGGTCGATTCCGTGAAACTCGATCAAACTGAACCAAGTGTCGAAGGTTTCGTGGCTGAGTTTAGCCCTTAGCGAATCGCGGACCCCGATCCAGACATCCTCAGGTGTCCGAACCGCCACTTTTTGTACCGCCCCTAAAGCTTCGGGCATGTTTGTTTTAGAACCGTACGCGGGTCCAGTCAATCTGAAGATCAAGAAGTTGAGCCTACTTTGGAGTTTCGTCCCAGACTATTCCGAGGAAGCCCAGAAGAGGATTTCCACATCTATTTTCACAGGTCTGTGGAAATAACTCCAGTGCTTAATGTAACGCTTTAAGGTTATAGCCATCAATAGGTTAGCGGTGCTGTTAGCTGAGACGAGCGGAGACTAACACACGGCACAACTCTGATCAAGGCAGGGTCCCACATAAAACACCTTTGGCCGGCTGAGTTGCGCGGAACGCCGCGCCCAAGTGATAAGGGAGCAAGTCAGTACTATTCCGGAACACCCGTTGGGCGGCCGACTATGCTGTCGGCGGTTCATAGTTCTTTAGGGGCGGTCAAACTCAAGGCCCGTTTCACTTAGGCCATGGTCAACGAATCAGCAGCAGGTCTTGAAGCTGAGCGAGCAACGGGCGCGCTTGGGGACAGGCCCTTTCTTGACACAAACAGGTCTGACCGTTAGTCTTACCGTTTTCGTTTACTAGGAGATTTAATCACTTATGGCGAAGCCAACATTTCAACCAAATAATCGACGACGTGCTAAGACTCATGGCTTTCGCGCGCGGATGGCGACCAAGAATGGCCGACTGGTTTTGAAGCGCCGTAGGGCGAAGGGTCGCAAGCGCCTGACGCCAGCGCATTACTAGTTCTGGTCATGAAGCACCGCCTTCGTGGTACGAGCGATTTCCAGAGGGTCTACAAACGGGGAAAGCGGTATGAAGGTTCGCTGATAACAGCCTTTGTTTTGCCTAATGGATTTGCGTATCACCGTTTGGGAGTTACTGCTTCCAAGAAGGCACTCGGAAAAGCGCACGAGAGAAACCGAGCCAAGCGTCTGCTGCGAGAGACTTTTAGGTTAGCTAGTCTGCCTTTAGGAAATCTCGAAGGAAAGTACGATTGGGTCCTGAACGGCCGCAGGCGGTTACTATCATCCAAGGTAACAAACTCGCTCGCAGAGTTTGAAAAAATCATAGGCACTGTCGCAGTCGATGAAACTGTCCCCGAATGAATTACAACCGGCGTGAAGACAATTCTAATTTCAATACTTAGGTTTTATAAGTTAGCTGTCTCACCTTTGCTTCCGCCATCCTGTAGATTTGTTCCAACCTGTTCAGAGTTTGCAACGGAGGCAATCGCCCGGCACGGCGCGTTGCGTGGCTCTTTTCTTGCGCTGAAGCGTTTAGCCCGTTGTCATCCTTTCAATCGTGGTGGTTACGACCCGGTAAAGTGCGAACCAAATCCCAGGCCCTCGCGCAGCGATTCTAATCTAAAAATGCAGCAGAAGCGTTTACTACTTGCCTTACTTATCTCCGTTGCAATTCTGTTTACGTGGAGCCAATTCTTCGCACCGCCACAGCCTCCGGTAAATCAGCCTCCTACAAGCGCGTCTCCTTCACCTGCGAACCCGGTTGCCACGGCCACTCCGGCCGCCGCGACTCCGGCGCCGAGTGCTAGTCCGGCCAATACAGTTGCCGTTCAAGCGGAGCCACAGGTAAACCGCACAGTCACGATCAAAACCCCCCTTTACGAAGCGAAGGTGGATAGCACGGGCGCTGAGGTTGTGAGTTGGATCATTAAGAAGAACAAAGACAGCGGTCGCGAAATTCATTCTGTCGCCGGGAACAAAAACAACCCGGTGCCATTGGAACTGGTTTCTTCAGAAGGTCTGCAGCGTCAACCGAGACAAGTGCCGCTTCAGGTTTTGACGGGGGACGCCGCCCTCGACGCAACACTCTCGAGTAGTAGGTATCTAGTGGAAGGAGTTGATTCTCCTGCGGGCGACGTCGAGTTGATGCTCACCGGCAGTGAGAAGAAGACAGTCACTTTTTCAGTGATAGACGGCAGTTCAGGTTTAGACGTCTCCAAGAAACTGACCTTCGATGCCAATAGCTACGCAGTCGATTTGGAGTTGAAGATTCAGCGAGGCGGACAAGCGGTCCCAGCAAAGTTAAAGATCGGACCAAGTGTTGGCGATCAGGGTATCAAGCATTACACGTTCTACTCAGTGGCTCCTGAAGGGGTCGCTTCGCTCAATGACCACGTCGAGCGGCATACTGCAGCGGCCATAAATGAAAATAGGGCGTCGCCGGATCGCTTGGCTCCGGCGGGAGGGGTTGATTGGGCTGCAGTGGGCGATACTTATTTCGCGATGGCGGCAATTCCTTCCCGACGACTTGAAGGTCTCGAGTTTCGCACAGTCCAATACGATTTCAAGCTAAACAGCACGCCGGAGAAGCGTTATCTCATCGAAGCGATTGTCCCGGTCCCGACGGATGGCTCAAAAACAATTCTATACGTCGGTCCGAAAGACCACTTCATTCTGACTCAGGATAGTCAGCAAATCGGCGCAGCTGTCGAGCGGCCCATCGACCTGGAAGGGTTGATTGATTACGGATGGTTTACCTGGCTATCGCGCCCGATAGCGGTGCCAATCCTAAAAGCCATTCGCTGGTTGCATCGGCTCACCAACAGCTATGGCGTCGCGATCATCCTCTTTACGATCGTTATCTATTCCCTTTTCTTTCCACTCAAATGGCGTTCATCCAAAGCGATGAAGAAAGCTCAAAAGCTTGCGCCTCGCATGAAAGAACTGCAGGAAAAGATCAAGGGGATGAAG
>JBPCMI010000101.1:0-4252 GCA_051002415.1 Pyrinomonadaceae bacterium | reverse complement strand
GGGCGGGGGTGGGCACGGATGTCTTGACAATCAACACACGGAGGCCCACCCCTACAGGTCATCCTTTCAATTTTTCTCTCAATCGCTCGTTGACGATCTTCGGATTGGCTTTGCCTTTCGAACCTTTCATCACCTGGCCAACAAAGAAACCAAACAAGGCTTCTTTCCCGGCACGGTAATCGGCGAGCTGTTTAGGATTTGTGGCGATTACCTCATCGATAATTCCGTCAATTTCACCAGTGTCGCTAACTTGAACCAATCCTTGTTCAGCAACGATCGCTTCAGCGCCTTTCCCCGTCTTGAACATCTCGACAAGAACGTCCTTGGCCTGTTTGCCGCTAATCTTTTCTTCATCAATCATGCGCACGAGCGCTCCGAGTTCAGCTGCGGCCACGGGAGAAGCAGCGGCAGAAAGATTCGCCGCTTCGAGCTCGCGCAGTAATTCCGAGCGGAGCCAGTTCGCGGTGGCCCGTGCATTTCCGGAAGCTGCCACGGCATTCTCGTAATAATCCGCGAGGGCGAGTTCGGAGGTTAATTGCGAAGCATCACTGAACGTAAGACTGTATTGCTCCATAAATCTCTTGCGCCGTGCTTCCGGTAGTTCCGGCATCGATGCGCGCACCTGTTCAATGAACTCTTCACTGACGATCAGGGGTGGCAAGTCCGGTTCAGGAAAGTAACGATAGTCGTGCGCCTCTTCTTTCGAACGCATTGGTCTGGTTTCCAGCAAACGGTCGTCCCAAAGTCTCGTCTCCTGACGCAACTTTCCGCCTGACTCCAGCACAGTGATTTGCCGATCAACTTCAAACTCGATCGCGCGCTGCATGAAGCGCACGGAATTCAGGTTCTTCAATTCTGACTTGGTGCCAAATTTATCGTCGCCCTTGCGCCGCACTGAGACATTCGCTTCGCAACGAAGGTTCCCTTTCTCCATGTCGGCTTCTGAAGCTGCCACCCATTGCAGAGCACGGCGCACATGGTTGACGTAGTCGTACGCCTCCCAGGAAGTGCGAAAGTCAGGTTCAGTTACAATCTCAGCGAGGGGAGTGCCGGCGCGATTGAGATCGATGTAGGAATAACGTTCGACGTTTGGCAGACCTTCATGAACATTCTTCCCGGCGTCCTCCTCCAGGTGCAGACGAGTAATTGCGATCTTCTTGGCGCGCCATTCGACAGGATGGCCCGCTTCGTCGCGCTCAGCAGTCATTATTTCCAGCTCGCCATTAGCTGAGAACGGTTGATCAAACTGAGAGATTTGATAGCCCTTGGGCAGGTCGGGATAGAAATAGTTCTTGCGCGCGAAAATTGAGCGTTGATTGATATGAAGTCCGAGCGCGAGGGCGGCCCGAGCGCCAAGTTCGACCACGCGTTGATTCAAAACCGGCAACGCGCCAGGCAGGCCCAAACAAACCGGACAAGTGTTTTCGTTGGGCTCATCGCCGAACCGCGTGGAGCAACCGCAGAAAATTTTCGACTGGGTATTGAGTTGGGCGTGAATCTCCAGCCCAATAATTGTTTCCCAACCATCGTGCATTATTAGCATCCCTGTTCCGCAGAATTATCGTGTGAAATGAGTATAACACCCTCAAAAAACATGGCCCCCAGCAACGCCGATGGTTCTATTGCCGGCAGAAAATCTTTGCTTGTGACGGCGCGGTTTGGTATACATTGCGAAGATTCGCTGGTTACCTTGCCCTTTACGGCGGACACGCGGTGCAACCCTCGGCATTGCGCCCGCTTAGTTGTCAAACCTTTCACAGAGGAGTTAGACACAACATGGCAAAGACGGTTTGCAAGATCTTGGGCGCGGCGTTCCTGCTGATAGGCATTGTAGGTTTCGTGGCACCAACGCTGATGGGCTTTCATCTGTCACCCGCGCACAATATGGTTCTCATCGTTTCCGGCATAATCGCGCTTTACTTTGGCTTTGCCGGAACACTTTCTGGCGCTAGGGGATTTTGCCTCGTTTTTGGCATCGTGTATCTCGCACTCGGTATCTTCGGTATGGTTCTCGGCGTGGGTGCGGATAAGATGTGGCACGTTGGCCCATTAACGTTGGGCATGTCGGATCACGGGCTCCACTTAATTTTGGGCGCCATATTTCTTGCGGGCGGTTTATTCACCAAGAAGTAAGGCGACACGCTTCGGCCCTTGCGGGCAAAAGATTCAGGTTGCAAGACTGCTGGTTTGGTAAGTGACGCAATTGCGTCCTCACCCAGTCGGGTCTTGCAACCTGAAGTTTCTTTAGAGCCTCACAATTCGTGACACCCGGCTTGCACAAAAATCTCTACTTTAAAGTCGGCGAAGCCCACGCGCGGGGACCGGATCTTGAGCGTGCGAAGCACGCTCGAACGGTTGAAATCAAAAGCTTAGTGAAGCGCCTGCCCGGCCTGTGCTTCCCGGTGTACGAAAGCCGCTTTCGAAGTTGTCTCGATCGAAAATATTGTCGACGTAACCGAAGAAGCGCAGCGAACGGGATTCGCCTAACGGGAAAGTGTAGCTGGCGCCCAGGTCTGCTTTTAGGAGGCCGCGAAAACGATAAGCCTGACTCCCGAACGACGCGTCGAAGATCGGAGCCAGATAATCGCTCGAAGCAGCCAGGTCAAAATTAACCAGGAAGCGGCGACCGAAGCGCTGAGTAACAACAAGCGCGAACTGATGATCGGGAATCACAAACGATTGGAGAACGCCAGACGCTTGCGGCGTACGCTGTAAGCTCTTCGTGTAGGTATAACTTGCCGAGGCGTTCAGTGTACGCGTAAGGCCTGCCGTTAGACTCAACTCCATACCCCGAGCAATGCCGCCGTTGCTATTGCGGTAACCACCAAAGCGGCCGAACGGGTCGGTTGCCGGATTGATGGCGCCCGAGAAGTCGAAAGTAATCACCTGCTGAAGCCGGGTGTAGAAGTAAGTTGCGGAAGCGCGCAGACGGTTCTTGTAGAGCGTCTGATCGATGCCTGCATCAAATGCAATTGAACGGTCCGGTTTCAGCCGCGGATCGCCGATGGGAGAAAAGCCAAAGAAACTGTCGAAGAACGTGCCGAATCGTTCGAAGAGCGACGGCGCGCGATAGCCATTACCGACGTGAGCACGCAACTTAGTGCCAAACGTACGGAAGGTGTAGGCAATGGATCCATCGCCAGTGAATGCATTGGGCGGTGACAGAAAAGAAAGGCCTGCGTAAGGCGAGGAAGCTGCTGGTGTGAACACCGGCTGCTGGAGCCGGAAGAACTGGGTTCGAAAAGCTGCCGAGATTTGCAGCCGGTTATCCAGGAACCGCAATTGGTCCTGGATAAAGAGCGCGTGACTCTTCTGCGTAACATCAACATTCGAATTGGCTGCGGGATCGACAGGGAATGACGGGTTCTTGAAGTTCTCGCTTTCGAACTCGTAGCCACCGCTAATGAGGCCCGCACGCCCGGCGCGAAGATCGAAACGCGCATTGAATGTGTGGATGCGAGCGTCGAAATCCGATCGCTCGCTGCCGCCAAAAGGTTGGAACCCGACTCCCAGAGGTCCGCTTATGGTGCTGCGCGTCGTATCCAGGCCCTGATAACTCAGTGTGTAGCCGAATGCCTCGGTCGGACGCTGTGTAAAAGTAATCGCTCCCGAGAAGAAATTTGCTTTGCGCAGATTGTCAGGATCGTTTGCCGCTGGGATAAACGTTGCCGCGCCAATATTGAGTTGCGGGATTGTCACGCCTGCCTCGAAGCGTCGGAGTTCCGTCAAAGCAAGGGGAATGGCGTCAACGATACCCGTCGCCGGTTGTGTGCCGATGGTGCGGATTCCTTGCGGACTGTTATTAAGTTGTAAGCGCGAGTCTACGGCGTAGACGCGGGCGGAGAGCGTTGTCGTCGGTGTCAGATTAAAAAGAATGCGTCCCTGTCCGCTCGTGTTGCGTGCTTCATCCTGATCATCGATGCCACGCGTTACATTCAGGTGTGAAAAACCGGCGCTGTAGACGATTCGATTGCTGCGCATCCCACCTGCGACCTGGGCCCGACCGCGAAACATTCCCAGTCCTCCCCCTTCGGCAAGCAGACTGCCGTGAAACGGACCGCCGCCTTCGTCGGTTACCAGATTGATGACTCCTCCGATGGCGTTGGTGCCATAGAGTGACGAGCCCGAGCCGCGCAAAACTTCAACTTGGCTTACATCCGTGACGATTAGATCCTCCAGAAATCCCGAGGCGTCGCCCTGGATCGCAGCGGCATCGCGAAAACGGAGACCATCAATCAATACGGCCGTGTCC
>JBPCMI010000100.1:0-9286 GCA_051002415.1 Pyrinomonadaceae bacterium | reverse complement strand
GATTACTTCCCTGGCGTTCGAAGTGCTCGTGCTCCGCCACGTGGATCACCACGTAAAGATCACCTGAGGGACCACCGCTCATACCTGATTCGCCTTCGCCCTGAACTCGCAGCCGTGATCCGGTTTCAACACCCGCCGGAATCTTCACTTCCATCTGTTTCTCGCGCTCGACGCGCGCGGCGCCACGACATTCTTTGCAGGGCGACTTAATCACTTTGCCAACGCCGCGACATGTGTGGCAGGTACGAGCTACGGAAAAGAACCCTTGCTGAAACCGCATTTGCCCGCTGCCGTTGCAGGTTGCACAAGTTTCGGGTTGAGTGCCTTCAGCGGCTCCGGAACCTTTACAGGTTTCACAAGTTTCGAGTCGCGGGATACGCAGGTTCGCCGTCATCCCGTTCGCGGCATCTTCCAAAGTTATTTCGAGGTCATAGCGCAAATCGGCGCCGCGTTGCGCCGTGGAGCGACGCGGACCCGAACGAGATGCTCCGAAGACATCGCCGAAACCAAAGAGGTCTCCGAGGATGTCTTCAATACCACCGAAGCCTGGCGCGCCCCAGCTCGCTCCCGCGGTGCTGGAAACTCCTGCGTGTCCAAACCTGTCGTAGCGTCTGCGCTGCTCTCCATCGGAGAGCACGGCGTAGGCTTCGGCTGCCTCTTTAAACTTTTCTTCCGCAGTCGCGTCTCCCGGATTCTTGTCGGGGTGGTAACGCATCGCCAACTTGCGATACGCACTCTTCAGTTCCTGATCAGTCGCGGTTCGGGCGACTTCCAATACGTCGTAATAATCGCGCTTATCCATTCTGTTTTATTAATCTACTAATGCTTTCTTAAAATTAGGACTCACTGCAAGACTATTCGGCTTCCTCGGCGACGGGTTCATTTACGGGGTTCATCATTGCGGTGGTGAGTTGACCGGCAATCCTCTCTAAGCCGGTGAGCGACTTGTTTACATCTTCCGGATCACCAGACTTTACTGCCTCTTCAGCCTCGGCAAAGAGACGTTCGGCAATGTCCTGATCGTTCTCTGAGAGCAGGCCGCCAAATTTGGTAAACGACTTCTGCGTGTTGCGCAAGAGTGAATCCAGCTTATTGTGCATCACGGCCCGTTCCTTGGTTTGACGGTCGCTTTCGGCATAACTTTCTGCCTCGCCAATCAAACGCTCAATCTCATCGGGCGCCAAACCGGAAGTAGGAGTAATACGCATCTGCTGCTCGCGGCCCGTGGCCTTGTCCTGGGCTGACACCGAAACGATTCCGTTAGCATCAACTTCAAACGACACCTCGATCTGTGGTACGCCGCGCGGGCTGGGGGGAATTCCCACCAATTCAAACTTTCCGAGCGAACGATTGCCTGCCGCAATTTCGCGCTCACCCTGCAAAACGTGAATCTCAACTGATGCCTGATTGTCGATCACGGTTGTAAACGTCAAGCTGTTGCGCAAGGGGATAGTCGAGTTGCGTTCAATGATCTTAGTGAAGAGTCCGCCGCGAGTTTCCAGTCCCAGGCTCAAGGGAAGCACATCGAGGAGGACAATGTCTTTGATGTCGCCGGTCAGGACGCCGCCCTGGATTGCCGCGCCCATAGCCACCACTTCGTCGGGATTGATCTCGGCAGATGGTTTCTTACCAAAGATTTTCTCAACTGTGCGTTCGACAATCGGCGAGCGCGTTTGACCACCGACAAGGATCACCTTATCGATGTTTTCAGGCTTGAGTTTCGCGTCTGCGAGGGCCCGGTTGCAGGGCTCGACGGTAGCTTCGATCAGCTCGCCAACCAGCCCTTCAAACTCATCACGCGTCAGGGTCTTATTGAAATGCTTCGGACCGGAAGCATCCGCCGCGATAAAAGGCAGGTTGATGTTTGCTTCAGTCGCTGATGACAGTTCACACTTCGCGCGCTCAGCAACTTCCTTGAGACGTTGTAGCGCGAGCCGATCCTTGCGCAGGTCAATGCCTGTGTCGGTCAGGAACTGATCGGCCATCCAGTTCATGATGCGCTCATCGAGATCTTCGCCGCCCAAAAATGTGTTTCCGGACGTAGAAAGCACGTCGAAAGCGCCTTCATTCATTTCCAAAATCGAAATATCGAAAGTGCCGCCGCCGAGATCGTACACGGCAATCCGTTCGACTCCGGATTTTCCAAACCCGTAAGCAAGAGCCGCCGCGGTCGGCTCGTTGATAATCCGCTCGACCTTTAATCCGGCAATCTTTCCGGCATCTTTCGTTGCTTGACGTTGCGTGTCATCAAAATAGGCGGGAACTGTGATAATCGCGTCCGTCACTGCTTCCCCGAGAAAATCCTCGGCTGCGGCTTTCAACCGCTGCAGCACAATTCCGGAGAGCTCAGGCGGACTATAGCTGCGACCTTGAACCCTTACGCGCGCATCACCGTTGGGCGAATCCACCAATTCAAAGGACGACGTTTCGCGCATCCGCTTAACCTCATCCGAGTTGAACTTTCTTCCGATCAGACGCTTCACGGCATAGACCGTATTGGCCGCATTGGTAACGGCCTGCCGTTTAGCAATCTGGCCAACAAGGCGCTCGCCCTTATCCGTAAATCCGACGACGCTGGGAGTGGTGCGCCCGCCTTCCTTGTTCGGCACAATCTGAACTGCGCCGCCTTCCAACACGGCGACGCAGCAGTTCGTCGTTCCCAAATCTATGCCGATTGCTTTTCCCATGTGTTGCTATTTCTTAGTCGCTACTTTTACCAGCGCGGGTCGGATCAGTTTGTCGCCCATGCGGTAGCCGCGGATGATCTCTTCGATCACGGTATCGGCTTCGTAATCGTCAGTCGGTTCTGACACGACCGCTTCGTGAATGTGGGGATCAAAACGTTCGCCTACCGACAAGACCGGTTTGACGCCGAGTGCTTCAATCACGCCGCTGAGTTGCTTGAAGATCAAATCAACGCCGCTGAGGAAATGACGAAACTCATCCGACTCTCCGGCTTCCATCGACGCTTCGGTGTCCAGGGCGCGCTTCAAATTATCGAGCACCGGCAGCAGCTTCGCTGCTATCTCAGCCACAACCCGCTCATAAGTTTCGCGGCGCTCGCGTTCGACTCGCTTGCGGTAGTTCTCAAAATCGGCCTGCCGGCGCGCTAGCCGATCCTTCAAATCAGCTACCTCGCCTTCGACTCGTTTCAGCTCTGCACGAGTGGCGACCAACTCGGCGACCAAAGGGCCCCCTAATTCGCCGCTACCTCTCTGAACATTAGGAAACAGCCCCGCATCGTCCTCAATGGTCGACGCATAAGGAGCATCCTCGTACGGGGCAGACAGAGGTGAGCCCGCTTCGTCTAGCGGTTCATCCTGTTCGTCCTGCGCTCCGGCGAAGTCGTCGGGATTTGATCTACTGGAAATTTCGCTCTCCTCTTCGGAATCCGGGTACCTGATCGGAATGCGATTCGAGTTGCCTTTTTTGTCGGCCATTAATCAAGAACACCGGCTGAGTAGACGAGCATTGAGCGAGCTCAATAAAGTGAGTTCTCTTCGCTTAGACGGCGCTCAATTAGCCGCGCCATGTAGTTTACCATAGCCATGATGCGTGAATATTCAATTCTCATCGGACCTACAACGCCGAGCGTCCCCACATTCTCGTTAATGCCGACCCGATACGGAGCCGTGATCAGCGCGCAGTTCTGCATTGAACTAGTCGGGTGTTCCCGACCGATTACGATACTGATGTCACCATGAAAGGACTGCTCGCGAGACAGGCACTCGTTTAAGATCTTTACCAGCCGCGACTTTTCTTCAAACGTTCTGAACAGGTCTCGCATGCGTTCAACGTCGACAAAATCCGGTTTGGTTAACATGTTCGACGCTCCGTCGACGTAGACATCGCCCATCCCAGCGTCGCCCTCGAGACTTTGATCGCAAAGGAGCACAGCGTTTCGCAGCAGGCGATCGTAGAGCGCCTTCTCCTCTTTCATTAATTCCAAAATCTCGGCTCGAATCTCCAGCAGGCTCTTTCCGCCGAACTCCGTGTTCAGGTAGCGCGCCGTTTTCTCTAGTTCATCCTGAGTCAAATTATCGGCGATTCTGATGATCTTGTTGTGAACGATGCTCGACTTGGTAACCAGCACTACCAGGATCCGATTGTCCGATAGCTTGAGAAATTCAATGTGGTTCAGACGGTTCTCCGCCAGAGAAGGTGAAAGCACGATGCCCACATTGTCAGAAAGTTCCGAAAGAGCGTGAGAAGCCCTTTCCATCAATCGTTCCGGTGAGGCACCGCCGCGAGCGTTGCCTGGAGCAAAAACTGCGTCGATGGTGCGCAAATCCGACCGCGAGAGTCGCGTCTCAGCCAGCATGTTATCGACGTAGTAGCGATAACCCTTGTCTGTGGGCACGCGACCGGCTGACGTATGCGGCTGCTCCAACAGCCCTGCCTCCTCGAGTTCGGACATTACATTTCGGATTGTGGCCGAGCTCCAACCGTGACGGGATGAGAATCTGTTCGCGAGCACCAGCGACCCCACTGCCTCGCCGGTTACCAGGTGTTCCTTGATTACAGCAGCCAAAACAGCTTGGCCGCGGGCGTCAGGAACGTATTTTTCTGGAGTTGGAGGTGCAGTGCTGCGACGGGGCATCAGCTATTCCCTACTTGCAACTTTGCCGTTGACGGCGTGCGAGCCTTCTAAACCGGAGCCAGAAAAAGGTAAAAACGCCGCCATTCGCAGTATAGTGAATCGTTAACTTGGCCGCAAATATAGGCTTACACATCCTGGCAAAGCCTCGGCAGCTCACCTCAAGCTTGCCGACTTTCCACGCCAATTTCAGCTCGAACGATTGCAGCAGATTCGCTTGGCGAGGGAGTTAACTTACTGAAAATAGCTCAGTTAAATCAATGACTCCATGGCAGAATCGCGGCGTGGATGTGCTTTCCGGACTCTGCATTCCGGTTTTACCGAGGTTTTTTGAAGTTTCCCGGATTCGTTTGACTGCGACAAGTCGGGCTATTTAAGATGGCTTCACAAACTGGAGCCAGCCCCCGAACCCCCAGGCCTCTCCGGTCGAGAGATCAACGTCGAGGTCTCTATTGCTAACAAACAAACCGGGCGTTCAAGTTTTGCAGGAGTACGGGCGATGAATGAAGTGAACCAATTTTTCGTCGATGCCTTTCGTCACGTCGCAGGCAGTCGTCCCGTGCCAGCTATCGAAGTGCGGTTCTATCCATACGCCGGTCTCCATCACACCATTAGGTTGCGCTCGGGCCGTGTCTATGTGCGACTCTCCGATATTTGCAAAGACAGTCCGCAGCCTGTTTTGCGCGCGCTCGCGTTTGTGCTCGTAGCGAGACTGCTGGGTAAGCGGATCCCCGATGTTCACAATCGCGTATATCAAGACTATTCGATGACCCCGGACGTAATGCGTGCCTCTGATTTGGCGCGCCGCAGACGAGGACGCAAATACATTTCCTCAGCTCAGGGCGAGGCGTATGACCTGGAGAAAATGTTTGCGAAACTAAATCGCAGACACTTCGATAGCGAGCTAAAAAAACCTGCCTTGACCTGGTCGCAGCGACGCACGCGCAATATTCTCGGTCATCACGATCGCGTCTACGACACAGTTACCATTAGCAAAACTCTTGATTCGCACGATGTGCCCGAGTGGTTTGTTGAATACATCCTCTACCACGAACTACTTCATATGAAGCACCCGGCCCGGTTGATTAATGGCCGGCGCTACTATCACACCAGCGCGTTCCGCAGCGACGAGCGCCGCTTTCCGCATTACGATGCCGCCCAGGAATGGCTGGAGCGGGTAGCCCGGCAGCGACGTGGACAGCGGGCAAGAGCGGCCTAAAAACTTTTGGAACGTTAATTTAATTTTGACGTTTAGGTAACTGAGGTAGGTGGGCTCCTCAAAAAAAGGGCGGACCAAGAGACATCCAAGTCACTTGGTCCGCCTTTTTGTCTGATTAGGTTCCTTCCCCGTTTGTAGCGCAAACTGCTGGTTTGGGCTAAATGAATGGCATTCAAGGCGCACGCAAACTAACAGTTTGCAATACAAGGACCTTAACTGGGCCGCCTTTCAATAAGGCGTCGCTGGACAAAACTACGGGGCTATCGCTAGACTACGCGATTCGTTCACCAGCCCTTACCCTCACTGTGCGGGCTCAACCACAGGTGGAGACTGAGATTAGTTTATGGCGATTCCGGCAACCCACATTCGACGCGGTATGGTCATCGTTTTTGAAGGACAACCGTGCAAAGTCGTAGAGTTTAGACACCACACGCCGGGCAACCTGCGGGCGATGGTACAGACCAAATTGCGAAATATTAAAACCGGCTCGTCATTTGAGCATCGCTTTCGCTCCGCCGACACCGTTGAGCGCGCCACCCTCGAACAGCACGAGATGGAATATCTCTATTCTGACGGTTCCCATCACCATTTCATGAACACGGAAAACTTTGAGCAGATTGCGCTGAGCGAAGACGAGTTGGGCGACGCGGTCCAATGGCTGAGCCCAGGCTTGCGTCTGCAAACCGAATTCTATGACGGCGCTCCTGTAGCCATCGACCTTCCGCCTTCAATGGAACTGACCGTTACGCGCACCGAGCCGACAATGAAGGGCGCGACAGTTTCGAATGTAAATAAACCCGCCACGCTGGAAAATGGTGTCACGATCACCGTGCCTCCGTTTGTAAATGAAGGCGATCGCATTCGCGTCGACCCGAACGAAGGACGCTACATTGAACGCGCAAAATAACTATCAGGTGATTTAGCTAGCCGGGAGTTCGCCCTGAGCCCTCGCCCATCACCTATGTACTTCGTCTACAGCCTGCTTCTTACCCTCGGCTTTCTCGTTCTACTCCCTCGCTTTCTTATCGACGCTCTACGGCACGGCAAATACGTTGCCGGTTTTGGTGAACGAATGGGGAAACTCCCGCCCCTCCAGTCCACAGGCAGACCTGTGGTTTGGCTTCACTGTGTCTCAGTCGGAGAATCGCAGGCAGCGCGCCCTTTGGTGGCCGGTATTCGCCGGCAGTTTCCCGATTACAGTATCGTCGTTTCGACAACTACTCTCACCGGACAAAAATTGGCTCGCGAAATCTTCAAGAATGAAGCAGCGCGAGTGTTTTACTTTCCTTTCGATTGGCGTTGGACGGTGCGCCGGTCTTTGAGAGCAATCAGGCCAAGTTCGGTTTTGATTATGGAAACGGAGATTTGGCCGCGTTTTTTTCGAGAATGCCAGACGCAAGGAATACCGCTGGCGATTATTAACGGCCGGCTTTCGTCGCAGTCGTTTCGCCGCTATATGTGGATTCAGACCTTTCTTAAAACGGTATTGCCCGCATTGACTCGCGCCGTAATGCAGACCGAGACAGATGCCGGCCGCATTATCGAGCTGGGATTGGATCAGTCGCGCGTCGCTGTTTCGGGAAACATGAAATTCGATGTGGGTACCACGAGCGGTTCAAGTTCACTCGTCGATGAATTTCGCGAGCGGTATAACATCACCGGAGCCACTCAGCTGTTGATAGCGGCCAGCACACACGCGCCCGAAGAGAATGTGGTTCTGGAAGCTTTAGCTAAGACAAACCGATCCGACCTGCGCCTCCTAATCGCACCACGTCACCCGGAGCGCTTCGATGATGTGGCTTCCCTTCTAGATCAATCAGGCTTGCATTGGAGCCGGCGCAGTTCTCCACCCAGAGCTAGTGACAAATTCTGCGACGCAATCCTCCTTGATACGATTGGCGAGCTCTCAAACATCTATTCTTTGGCGACGATTGTTTTTGTCGGAGGTAGTATTTCCTCGACTGGCGGCCACAACATTCTGGAACCCGCAGTCATGGGCGCCGCAATCATCACCGGACCGCACATGCAAAACTTCGCCGCCATCTCGCGAGCGTTCGTTAAGGCAGGAGCGATTATCCAGTTAAGCTCGGGCAACCACCGCGAATCTGCGAATGCCCTCGCAGCAGCAGTCAACGATCTTATGAATAACGATGCGCTACGCTTCGAGCTGCAAGCGAAAGCGAAACAGTTGGTCGAGCTGAACCGCGGAGCGACGGAACGCACACTTCATTACCTCGAACCAATACTCACCGGCAGTACGCAACCGAATTCATGACATGAGCTCAAACCTCGTGTTATCTCCGCTAGCAGTCGCCTACGCCGCAGTGACGCGGTTGCGAACAGCTGCGTACAAGAAAGGGCTCCTCAAAACAACGAAGCTGCCTGTCCCGGTTATCAGCATCGGCAACATCACTGTCGGCGGCACTGGCAAGACGCCTTTGGTGGCGCACATCAGTCGTATTCTTGCGAACGAGCGACGCAAGGTTTGTATTCTTACGCGCGGTTATGGACGAAAAGACGCGGGGAAACGGATCGTCGTTTCTGACGGGTTAGGAGTGCTTGCCGGTGTACATGAATCTGGGGATGAACCCTTCTGGCTTGCTGAAAACTTGAAAGGCGTGGCGGCCGTGATTTGTGACCCGGTTCGCGCCGCTGCCGGTCAATGGGCGATTGAGCATCTTGATTCCAATGTCTTAGTTTTAGATGACGGCTTCCAACACCTCCAACTGGCACGCGACCTCAATATCCTGTCAATAGACGCCACCAATCCCTGGGGCGGCGGACGCCTGCTTCCATCAGGAAGATTACGCGAAGCGCCGCAAGGCGCATCACGTGCAGATTGCGTCATCATTACGCGCGCCACACCTGATTCTGATATTCCAGAACTCAAAGCAACACTTCAACAATTGATGGGCGATCGGCCAATCTTAACATCTCGAATGCGAACCAAAAGTGTTAGAGCATTAAGCGCGGCGCGACTCGACTCTGGAGCCGGAATCGCTCAACCTGTCGCCGCGTTTTGTGCTGTCGGCAATCCCACTTCTTTCTTCGAACACGTATTGAAAGAGGGGCTGACACTTGTTCATACCCGGGCTTTTCCCGATCACCATCCATACAAACAAGCCGATATCACTCGCCTTTCAAACGAAGCTAAGCGCGCGGGCGCGGCAAGTTTGATAACGACCGCAAAGGACGCCGTAAAGCTACATGAGCTTGAGTTTGGCTTGCCTTGTTATGTCCTGGAGATCGAGATCTCAATCGACGAAGAAGACAAACTGGTGGACTTGATTCGAACGGCAATCAACTCGAGTTAGCGTCTTTAAAGAGGAGGTGCTTCTGAGCTGATCACCTGCGTCGGATTTGGGGATGGTGACTTTTTCTCAGCTGGCGGTGGTGCGGGCGGATTCTCATTCGCATTCAGTTGGCGCGAAGGACTGGGAAGCGGAGGATTGGTGGCCGGCTTGTTACTG
>JBPCMI010000099.1:0-7578 GCA_051002415.1 Pyrinomonadaceae bacterium | reverse complement strand
GACCTAAGCGGGCCTCGCAAGTTCCATGCGGCCACGCCAATTGCGAAAGCCAATAACAAACCCGCAGCAGCGGCAAGACTTGAATAATTCCAACGCTTGGATCGCGCTTGCGGCACGAGTTGTTCATTAAATACCGCCAGCAGCCGGCTCTCTACCCGTTCCGGCGCGCTCAGCGAATCCATCTCCACAACCAAGGCTCGCAAATTCACAGACAGGCTGCGTTCTTCGCTGAGTCTTGCCGCACAGGCGGAACACTCGTCGCTGTGATGTATTGCTTCTTCGCGTAGGGCTGCTTCGATCAATTGTTCCCGAGCGAGATCGTTGACGACGTTTTCAAAACTTTGGCAGTTCATGCGAAACACCTCGTTGTATTCATTGCAGCCGCAGCAGTTTCTTCATTGGCCGCTGGGCGCAGCTTGCTGATGAGCAGTGTGCGACCGCGATGCAGCCGGGAACGAACGGTGCCCACGGCACAACCAAGCACCGCTGCCGTCTCCGCGTAGCTAAGCTCCTGCAAGTCGCACAGCACCACCACCTCCCGGTAACGTTCCGGCAGGGCCAGCACTGCTTTTCTCACAGACTCAATTGTTTCAGTGCGCGAGAGCTCGTCGAGTGGTCCGTCGTTCGTAATCAAGGCTTGCGGCAAAATCGGATCGCCAACTCCGGAGTCGTTGGTATCGAGGGGCGAGTAGAATCGCTCACGCTGCAACCGGCGCAACACATGGTTGCGCGCCACACCCAATAGAAAGCTATTGAGCGAGCCGCGTGTCTCATCGAAATTACTGTTGTCGTGAATCAAGACTAGGAACACTTCCTGGGTGATGTCTTCGGCGATCGAGGCCGAGCCGGACATTTGCAGGGCAAACCTGTAGATATGTCTTTGCCGCCGCTGATAAAGCGCGGCCAGGGCGTTGGGGTCTCCGGCACGCACCAGCTGAAGCAATTCGCAATCGGAGCGTTCGTTTGTAGTTTCCATTCAGGATAAGCGACCGGAAATTTGCGGCCACACCTAATTCGCCCTAGGAGTAAGGAAAGTTCCAGAATCTTAATAGGATCGCGGGCGTCCCGCACGCAACGCGCTGGTAGGGCGCGCACTTTTGCGCGTACACCTTTCGCTGTCCGCCTATTGCGGGCGGGACGCCCGCGATCCCTTAATACCCCGATCCCTTAATAGCTGAACTACAGACCAAACTTTTTGCGGTATTCCGGCGAGCGCTGGCGCAAGCTTAACCAATCGTCGAAGAGTTCTGGTTGCTGCAGCCACACCCTGATCCATTCAACTATTTCTCTAGCAACCTTACGATCCTCTTCGGTCACGATCTTGCTCCGGGCAACTAATTGCGCTTCCCTGCCAGCTTGAATTGCTGCCTCGCGGAGTTCCCGCAAGTTTTGCTCATTACTGTCACCCTGGGCTTGCAGCAGCAACTCATGGATCTTCTTGAGCGAGGCAGCCGCCGCAGCGAGACTTGAGAAGTCCAACTGCTGCGGCGGGATCACAGCGAGGCTACGCGTGCGCCACTGCGTATCGCAATTCGATACTTCCGGATGTCTCAACACCGCACCTTCATCGGCGACGCTGCGAGCGATTGCCGCGGGACTCTCAACTGCTCCGGCGCCAAGTGTCTGACGCAGCTCATGCTGAATCGCAAGCAACTCGCGCTCGCCAACCGACTCGCAGTCGAGTGCTTCCCAAACTTCGATAATGAGTTCCTGCCGCGTGCGCGCCTGCCATTTCGTCGCTTTCATCGATTGATGCTGTAGCACGGAGGGTCTCAAGTCTCAAAGTCTCAAAGTCTCAAAGTCTCAGGTCTCGGGTTTCAGGTTTCAGGTTTCGTTCAAACATGAATCTGGAACCTTGAACTTGAGACGCGGAAACTGGAACCTGAAACCCGGGGTTGAGACTTAGCCGAGTTCCGTTTACTTTGAAAGTTCACTTATGGTCACCACTCAGGGTTCTGATCCGAATGACGAAGACAACGTTCGCCAGTTTTTAGCGAAGGTTGCCAGCAGCTTCGCCAAACGTCCTTTTACTCCGCATCGGTTTTTTAAGGGCGGCCATGCACAAACGCTTGCCGCTTATGCCTGGCCGCGTCGCTTGCGCTTCCGCACTCAGGCCGATGACAGACGCTTGTTCCAAGTAACGACGGACACCCAAGTCCTAGCCTACTGTCGTTGGCAACCAAGTTTTGGCAACCATCCTACGATCATTATCTGGCACGGAATCGAGGGATCGAGCGAAGCGGTCTACATGCTGGCGACTGCACGAAAGGCCTTTGCCGCCGGCTTCAACGTGGTGCGGATGAACCTGCGGAACTGCGGCGACACCGAGCATCTGACGCCAACTCTTTACCACGGCGGACTAACTGAGGATTTGCGAGCGGTAGTCACCGAATTGATCGAACATGATCAACTGAAGCGAATCTTCGTGGTTGGCTTTTCTCTTGGCGGGAACATGGTTTTGAAATTGGCGGGTGAATATGGTGACGGTGCCCCACCAGCGATTTTGGGAGTATGCGCTGTTTCACCCTCGGTTGATCTGCACGCCAGCGCGGACTTAATCCTGCAGCGATCAAATTGGCTTTATCACCGCGACTTTCTTAGGCGTTTGAAGGGTCGCATCCAGCGGAAACAAAAACTGTTTCCCGAGCGCTACGACACGAGCGACATCGGATCGATTCGCAATTTGCGAGAGTTCGACGATCGTTACACTTCACGGGCGCATGGGTTCGACGGGGCTGAGGACTATTATTTCCGGGCGAGCTCAATTCGGGTCGTGGACAAGATCAAGGTGCCGACATTGATCATTCACGGTGAGGACGATCCTTTCATTCCTTTTGCGCCGCTAAGAGACCCGCGGATCGCAGCCAACCCTTACATTTTATTAATAGCTCCCTCTCAGGGAGGGCACGTGGCCTTCGTCGCTTCCGAGACGGACGGTGAAGACAGATTTTGGGCGGAGAACCGTATCGTGGAGTTCTGTAAATTAGCAGATGAGGAGTTTAGCCGCTCGTCGTGAAAGAAAAACATTTTGCATTTGTCCAGCCGCTCTTAGTCCAAACTTGAATTAGTCTTCAAAAGCTTGTCGGAGAGGGCCAGGAAACTTCTCCGCGGGCCGCGCTATGTGCGTTAAGCTGGAAGTTGATTCAGAGCGAGATTGATCGCGCCCGCTTCTCCCCAATCGGCAAATTGGCAATCGGCAATCGGCAATGTGTTTCACGGTCCGAAGCGGAAGCGATACTCGAGCGAGTTCATGAATCCGTTGACCATCCCGCGATAGTCATTAGGGTTGGCATCAAGCACGGCGATCCAATTGAGGTAGAGCGCGTCAGGATCGCGGCGCAGGTAACCAAAGTACTGCATCACCACAAATGCCTGGTTGTAGTACTTATTGTAAACCTCAGGACTTTCGGAAATATCGCGCAGCACCGTGGCCCGCGTGCGCGTGCCGTTCCCGAGCGCAGCAATCCAGAAGTCGCGATGTGGTGACGTTACACCCGCCGTTGCCAGTAACGTGTCAACATACTGTGTGTTCGTTAGCCCATTGAACTTCGCCCCAAAAGCTGGCCGGGTTATGAACTCCGTGATGAACGCCACCTTCGCTGCTTCCAGCTCGGCATCGCTGAGAAAGCCACTCACCTTGGCTAAATCAGGAACAAACTCTACGTATTCAGGCTTGCGACCAAAAGCCACTGGATAGAAACGATAGACGAAGTAGCCGCGGTCTTGAAACTCCGGCGAACGGAAGAACGCCGACGACACATGAATCCGATCGCAAGTCGTGTCGCCTGCGGGGCAGTTGTTGATTACTGCTTGCCACGCTGCGTTCCCGGCCGGATCCGGTTCGCGGTTGGGAAAGTCGAGATATTGCTGCCGCACAAAGAAGGGCGTGCCATCAATTGGGTTCGGTCCGTTGCTGGCTTCATTATCGTTAATTGAAAGTATCGCCGTCCCCGTCGCACCTAACGTCCCCCCGGTTACGTCGCTCAGCACAATGCTGAAGCTCTCCGTGGCCTCGGCGTAACTGTCATCAATAATCGGAATCGAAATGTTCTTTGAAGTCTCACCCACGCCGAACCGCAGGGTACCAACCACCGTGGTGTAGTCGCAGCGAGCTGATGCGTTGCCATTAAGCACACTGCAATTGTCCAAACCTGCCGTGTCGGAAGTCCGGTAGTTGACAGTCGTTACAGACGCCGACGATCCCGCGCGCATTACGGTTGCGTTAAAGGCGCCGCCACTCTCACTAATACTGTAGCCTGCCAAATAAATTGAATCGATGCCTCGCCCACGACGAAGTTAGATGGACTTACCGCGGTGCCTGAGGCTGTGGTAACCGTGATGGGGCCCGTGGTGGCGCCGTTCGGAACAACCGCAACAATTTGAGTTGTCGAATGCACTACAAACGTCGCCGGTGTTCCGTTGAAAGTGACTGAAGAAGGGCTGACAAAGTTTGTACCAGTTATCGTAACGCTGGACTGCGGACTGCCGCCTCCAGGAGTAGAACCGCTGATTGTGGGCGTCGTGTTATTAGGTCCGAAGATATAAAACGCCGCCGAAATGTTGAAGAAAATGTTTCCTCTTGCCCTCACCATTACATGCGCCGGTGAATTTACACCTCCCGGCAGTGTGATGGTTTCCGAGCCGTCGTTAGGGGTGTCGAGAGCCAGGATTATTGGGTACGCCATACCAAAATCGGTAGAGAGCAGGATCGACACAGTCGCACAACTCACCGGTGCACTTGTAGTATTTGCCACGTTCCAGGTCACGGTTTGCTGGCTGCCCGTTGTCCACTGGGTTCCTGCCACAGGCTGAATAACGGTAAATGGCCCACTGCTGGTTGTTACCTGGACCTGCGTGGCTGCGGAATTCACTCCGCCGCCACCGGAGTGGTTGTCGCGTGCCGTGACTCGAAAATTCATCGTCCTGTTGGTAGTCGGAAGCGACTCGAAGAAACCCGTGGGTCCGTAAACCAGATCGCGCATTGCGGGAAACGTTCGCGCCGGGTCCGGGTGAATAATGGAACGAAAGATCGGTCGGGTGCCATCATCGGTATTCGGTGGCGAGGGATTACCCAAGTCAAATTGTTCCCACGCAAGAAGAAGCGAATCGCCATCAGGATCGCTGGCGGTCGCGGTCAGCGTGAAGGGAGTGTTGTGTGGAATCAGATAATTGGGACCAGCATTAACGATAGGAGGATTGTTGCCGGTTGCGGTTGGCGTCGCACACGAACCGTTTCCTGACGTGGTGTAGTTTACGATTTGTTCAATGCTGGCATTGTGAAAGTAGGTGTCCGAAGATGACAAATCTTCCGCGCCACAGTTGAACCTATAACCCATAATGGTTGAACCAGTGCCTGGCTCATAAGCTGATGAAGCTGATCGCTGAAGACCGCAGTCGCCGGTAGTGGCGTTGAAAGTATGCGTCGCGCTAAATTGATGGCCCATCTCGTGCGCGACAATGTAGTAAGCGAACAAATCCGCGGGTGGTATCGAGCGGGTAATGGAGACTCCTCTGGCCTTCAATCCGGCTTGGCATGCGCTGGAAAGAGACGCCCGGCCTTGAAACGAGAGGGCGCCGCCTCCAAGCGTTCTACCGTCGAAGACGTGGCCGATATCATAGTTTGCGTTGCCAATCACGGAGTCGAGCTTCGTTTGGTTTTGAGTGATCAAAGAGGCCACAGTGTCGTGCGTGTAACCGTCAGTCGCCGTATCGGTGAAAATGATTGAGGTCTCGTTTGCGACGAGAACCATGCGCACCGCGACCTCACGTTCGTAAATCGCATTAACCAAATTCATCGTCGTGGTGATGGCGGCGAGTCCACCATTTACGCTGCCTCCCCCATAGGTCTGCGTGTATTCGGCAGTCGCAGCGACAGCCAGACGGTAGGTGCGGAGGTTCGCGCCAGAGGTGACTGCAGGAGAAATTTTTCGCGAGTGTGTGTGTGCCTGAGCAATCGTCGCGTCCTGCTCCTCCGTGGTTACATCACACGCATAGGAAGCCACGGGAACATCAGCCTGAAAATATGCGACATAGTATTCCGTGTTGCCTTTTGCAGAAGGCTCGACCAGAACCGTTTCTTTTGAGCCGAGAATGATTGCGTGGAAGCCAGTAGGGGTCCAGTCAAACCGCGTTGTAAGGGTTGGATCGTCAACGCTGTAGCCGCGATAAGTTTTTATCTCGGGAAACCGAGCGGCCAGCTCCGGCTCCATGATTGAAGATTCGACAACTCGGAAGGTTTGGTATGAGCCATCGCCAAGAGGTAGGTCTATTTCGATGACCTTTGTAGCCGCAGCCTGGCTGAACTCAAGCGGGGCCTGAACGAGCGTGGTTTGCAGACCAATACTGTTGAGCTTGAGCGTACGATACCTTTGGGGACCGTCAGTCCTTTTGGCGAGATTCAGGGTTTTTTCGTCAACCTCGAGCCATAGGTTATCGTTTGAAACTTCCGGCAGGTGTGAGGCAAGGTTTGTGATGGGGTTTGATATCGGTGACCGATTAGCTTCGACCTTTAACCTCGCCGGCAAAAAAACCGTGAGCGCGATGAACAGCAGACAGAGACTAATGCTCCACGTCAGAACAGACTTCCCGGCTCTGGATTGTCTATAGGGTCTTACCATGTCTAATAAAATGTCCTAATTGAGGACTGGGTTTTCACTGCTGCAAGGGCTTGTGTGAAGCTTAAGGTGCAGACCGCCTATAGTGCTTTTAACCCGATGCGCTTCTAATATCAAACTTTTCGAGTTAACGATGATATCGACTCTACCGCTCCGATGGCTGATGCGGCAAAGCCGGTTAGGACACAACGACGTGTCGCACGTTTGGCGCTTTTGGTAAGGAAGCGATGGCGCGCGGCTTCGCTGGACAAAAACCCAAGCCCAAAAGATGCCACACTTAGGCCCTCGGTTGATTTGAAACGACCTTAGTCTAGACCAACCTGGGCGCGTTTATCGTCTTAGAACTCTTTTCACGCAGTTGGCATCTAAATCGCGGCGTAAGTGGCGATTTACGCGACCGAATGAACCGACTTGAGGAACAAACTATGTGGCTGAAACTGTTGTGTATCCTGCTCCTAATCGCTGGAGCGAGTGTGGCAGCGCAGGGAAGTTCGCGTTGGCAAGGTTGTTTGCCCGCAGACATCGATGCTACTGAGGTTATCAGCCTGGACCCTTCATCCACCGGTCGCGCCCCAAAAAAAATTACAGTGACAATCAAGCTCAACCAGATTGGGGCGCGCTGTCGCTCCGGGCGTCTCGTCGACGCAAGAGGAAAACAAATCCACTTGTACCGGCTCACGGGCTGCTGGGGCAATCCCCCTGAAAACTATCAGGAGATTTTGGACAATCAGCAAAAGGAGCTGGCCCAGTTGCGAAGGCGCTTCCGCGTTGTTGAAATCAGCTGCAATCCGACCGGTCTGATGATTCAGTAAATGCTGTACGGGAGCGACGTTGCGGCTTGGCCGCTTTCCGTGCGGTAAGCCTACGGCTTACCGGCCAAGCTTTTTATCCTCAGCGCGAGGCTGAGCCTCGCGCAAATAAAACTACCGCACTGCGGTAAGCCGCACACGCTCACGTACTCTCC
>JBPCMI010000098.1:0-11565 GCA_051002415.1 Pyrinomonadaceae bacterium | reverse complement strand
CTCACGTACTCTCCCATTCGTCACTTGAAAGCGGACGGTTCAGTCTACTTATTAATTTTTGCAAGTATTCGCAGGGCGTGGTTGCGGGCAATTAGGGGCAATCGTTCGTCACTGCTTATTTCTTTAAGTAGTGGAATTGCTTGTTGCGGATCCGAAAGCGCGTTTCGTTTTAGGAGCGATTCAAATCCCTCCAGCAGCTTCGGGGCATTCAACGGTTGGTTCTCGCGAGCTACGGATATATCAAAAACAAAACTTGCCTGATCGGCAATCCGCCGATACTCGTGTGTCAGCTCGGCGGCTTCTTTCACATTTGACCAGTTAAATTCCGCGGTCCGTTTTTTCTCGCCATCAGTCATCGTCAGTTTCATCGTACCCAGGTGCGGAAACTGTTTATCTGACTGGTAGCTTGTCTCTGAATCCAAAAATCGTAGTCCCTGCCACAGAGCAGAGATTCGTCCCAAAGCTGTCGAAGATATTTCCAAACTCTCGACGATGGGAACTTCTTCGTTCAGGCGTTCGAACGTGATCTTCCCTCGACCGGAAGCATCGTGCTCAATCAGGATGTGACGCAAGAAAAACTGCGGTTGGGTAAACTCGTAGCCGAACCGTACCCCACTACTGACACTCGCTGCCGATCGCGGCACTGAGGCCGCAGAAGGGCTCTCCGGCCGAGCATTTTGTTTGTGGCTCGGCGAGTCTTGCGCGGTTACCGAAAACGCAGCGCTCGCAACAATGAGCACTCCGAAGGTTCTCGTAAACATTTGCACACGTTTCTGCATCGGCCCTTTGTGATGGTACTTCAAGACAAATGGTTTGCACCACAAGGTTCAGAAGTCAGGAGTCAGGAGTCAGCTGGCATAAATTGCAGGTTGGGAAGTGTATAGACCGAGGGACATGAAACGCCGGTTCGGGAGCATGGTAAACGCCTTTCGAATACGAGACCCATTTATTGATAGCTGTTGGAGTGGGTTTGCCCCGCGTTTGGCGTCTTGGCGGTTAATCCCTTAACAAAATAAAAAGGCGGGCATCCCCGCCATGAAGACTCGATCTTCTTCTTACTTACTCGAATCTGACGGAAACCAGCTTCGACACGCCAGCCTCTTCCATCGTCACTCCGTACAATGCCCGCGCCATCTCCATCGTTCTCTTGTTGTGCGTGATAACGATGAACTGGGTCTGGACTGACATCTGAGCGACCTTGTCCGTAAATCTGCCAACGTTGGCTTCATCAAGCGGCGCATCCACTTCATCAAGCAGGCAGAAGGGCGCGGGCCGGTAGTGGAAGATTCCCAGCACTAAAGCGAGCGCGGCCATCGCTTTTTCGCCACCCGAAAGTAACAAGATGTTCTGGAGGCGCTTGCCCGGTGGCTGCGCAATCACATCGATGCCGGATTCCAAGACATCGTCGGCCTCGATCAAACTCATCTCCCCGCGCCCACCGCCGAACAGTTCCTGGAAAAACTCGCCAAAGTTCTTGTTGATCTGCTCGAAGGCATGGCGGAAGCGCTCACGGGAACGGCGCTTGATCTCGCGCAGCGCCTCTTCCGTGGAGCTGATGCCATCAAGGATGTCCTGACGTTGCGTCACGAGGAACAACAGCCGATCTTCCGATTCGGTCAACTCATCAAGCGCCATCATGTTCACAGCGCCAAAGCCTTCAATGCGAGTGCGCAGCTCTTCGACGCGCGCTTGACCCGCTTCCAAATCGAATTGCTGGTCCGGCGTCTGTTCGCGCGCCAGCTCTTCGAGCGATTGATTGAGCTCGGCAGCGCAATTCTCACGCACAAACGTGAGGCGCGCCTGGCCTTCGGCGCGTTGCACTTCGATCGCTCCGCGAGAATTTCGCACTTCGGCGGCGCGCCGATTAATCTCCGAAAGCTCCATCGAGAGCGAATCTGCCTGCAGGCGCGCCTGTTCAAGTTGCGTCAGCAGCCCCGAGATTTCCTGCTCTTCCGTTGCCCGCTCCGCGGCCACTGCATCGGCCTTCTGCTCCAGGTACGCAATCGATTTCCGCAGATCCTCAATCCGGTTTGTAATCTCGACGGCTTCAAAGCGGTGCCGTTCGATGCGCGCCGCAACGTCCGCGTATTCACCCTCGATACGTCGCAACTCCGCAGTAGTACCGCGCCGCCGTTCAGTCGCTGCTGCCGCCGTGGCCCGTTGCAGAGCGAGGCCTTCACTTTCCAATTCAGCGGCGAGACGCGCTTCAGCTAGCGTGGCTGACGCCCGGATAACGGTTTCGCCCGCTGCGAGGCGTGCGGCCTCGGCTGCATCCGCATCGCCCAACGCGGCGGTACGCCGTTGCTCGACGTCGGCTCGTTCGGTTTCCACGCGCGCTGAATCTTCCGCGACTACGCGCATGTGTCGTTCGGCGCGTTCAATCTCCTGGGCCAGACCCGCGGCCGTCAGTTCGCGCGTCATGAACTCGCGCTCCTCACGTCCGATCACTTCGTTGAGACCGACTACCGCATCTTCTAATTCGACTAAGCGCGCCCGCGCTTGTTTCGCGGCGCGGCCCGCAGATTCCAGTTCCAGACGCAACACTTCCGAACGCGCTTCCAACTCCCGCAACTCACGTTTAAATGCCAGGAGGCCGGCGCCTTCTTCTACGGCGCGCGCGTCTCCGGCACTCACAAACTGGCCACTAGCAACCCAATCACCATTGAGCGTGACGAAGACTTCTCCCGTCGCAAAGGATCGAGTCATCGCTTCGTCGAGGTTGAGTGCGATACGCGCATTCATCCGTTGCGGCATGGTCCTGTTGAGCACGGTGATCAGCTCACGAGGCGCGCCCAACAAGTCGCTAATCCGCAGGTCCTGAACATTCTCACTTGCATAAGAGAGCGATAGCGACGTGCGCTCGTCGAGCTTGCAAGTCAACGTGTCGGTCTCTTCGCTGGCGCCGTGTAATCCGGCGACGAGGAAGCTCGCGCGGCCGCCGTTGTTCTCGCGCAACCACTTCGCTGCCCGCACTGCATCCTCGGGCGTAGGCACTACGACGGACTGCAACGACGAGCCGAGCACGCCTTCGACTGCGCGTTCCCATTTCGCCTCGACATTGAGAGCGTCGGCAAGGGTGCCGATGAAATGGAAGTCTCGTTGGGTTTCGTCCGGCGAGAAGAGCAATTGCACCGCGGAGGAGTAATAAGCGCGCCGCTGGTCCAGCTCCTTCAAGCTCTCGAGGCGGTGCCTGGTGCGCGAATCTTCCTCTCGCACTCTGGTTAACTCGGCTTCAGTGTCACTGACCGCTTCGTGACCCTGCACAACGGCGTGTACGGCCGTTTCGCGTTCAGCATTCAGTTGCGAGATGTGTTCGCGCGCGGCAGCGACTTCTGCTCCAAACGTTTCCCATTCGGTCACGCGCTCGGAGTGTTGGGCCGCGGCTCTTTCTCCCTCGCGAGCAAGTCCTTCTGACTGAGTGGCGAGCCGTTCGATAGTGCCTTCCAATTGGCGCGCAATCTCGCGCAGACGCTCGGCGATTGCGGTGTGCTGTAATAGTTCGGCGCGTGCACCTTCAATCTCTGTCTCCGCGTTTCCGGCAAGTGCGAGTTTGGCGGCGTGCGCTTCTTCTGCAGTTCGCAGAGTAAGCGCGGTCGCATCAGCTTCACTCCGGAGCGTCGCATCCTGCTCCTGAAGCCGCGTGCACTCAGCTTCGACTAAAACCAGCCGGCTCGCGAGTGCCGTGATCTCGGCCTCGATTTCTACTTTTCGCTTATCAAGTGAAACGACTTGCTCTTCCTGGTAGGTCCTTTCGCGCAACTCACGATCACGGCGCAAGACCGCTTCGGCAGCTGCAGCACGTGCCGCTGCCAGATCGTCTTCGAGTTGCCTGGCGTGTTGGGTAGCGCCGCGAGCATCCTCTTCACGCTGTGCCAGCTCGGTAGCGATGCTGGTTTCGAGCAAACTAACTTCAGCCAGCTTCGCTTCAGTGTCATCGAGCAGAGCCGTCAGGCGGCGATCTTCCGCTACGAAAACATGGCGCAGCAAGTCGCGCAGTTCCTCGCGATAGACGCTGTAACGCCTTGCCTTGGCAGCTTGCCGGCGCAGGCTATTAACCTGGCGATCGATTTCCGAAATGATGTCAGAGATGCGTGAAAGATTGCCCCGCGCATTTTCGAGTCGAGCCTCCGCGGCGCGCTGGCGCACACGGAATTTTGTTATACCGGCGGCCGCTGCAATAATCGTGCGGCGATCCATCGGCTTAGCAGAAAGAATTTGGCCGATGCGTCCTTGCTCAATTATGGCGTAATGGCCGCCAGAGAGCCCGGTCCCCGAAAACAAATCCTGAATGTCGCGTAAGCGGCAAAGCCGATCATTCAGCAGGTATTCACTTTCGCCAGAGCGGTAAAGCCGCCGACTTACCGATACGGCTTCTCCCGGCTGAAACTCCAGTGCCAGATTCCGCCGGCGCCAATGTCGTTTGTGAGTTTTAGAGGTCGTCGCTACTTCTGGGTTTGTTGCGGGCGCCTCTGAGATGGGCGAGTCGGTCAATTCCCCCTGAGCAGAGACTTCTTGTGGAGCCGCCGGAGTTTCCTGTGTCTCGCCAGCTGTTTCCTCGGCCAAATCGAGCGTTATCGCACGATCGTCCAGTTCCTCGAGTGTTGAGTCGATGTCTTCAATATCCGGCTCCGACTCCACTACCTCATCTCGAACCAGATGCATGACGACTTCAGCCATTCCACTCGGAGGGCGATTGCGTGAACCCTGAAAGATGACGTCCTTCATCTCACCGCCGCGCAGGTGCTTAACGCGTTGTTCACCCAAAACCCAGGCGATAGCATCCGCCACGTTGCTTTTCCCGCAGCCATTCGGGCCAACAACGGCGGTAATTCCGTCACCTGTAAAGAGAATTTCTGTGTAGTCCGCGAAGGATTTGAAGCCGGTAATCTCTAGCCTATGAAGTTTGAACATGCGCGAAGATCAATGTTTATCGGCTCGCCGGCATCTATCAGACCGCTCCAGAAGGGCGTCATACGAGTGAGCCAATATAAGTGCGACCCGCTTAGCATGTCAACTAAAACCTCAAGTCAAGTATCTTTAATGAAGTGAGAAGCAAACTTAAAAGAGGCGCATAACTTTTTGAGCAAGAACTCTGTTATGAGAACGGGACGAGCATGCGAGGCGATTTCCAGATTATGGATTCGCAAGAATCAGGTCCTTGCGCACATACAGCCGGAAATTGACCCCGGGACGCAATGAATAGGTACCCAACGGATTTAAGCCGGAGTTCACTTGCTGGTATCGATCCCCAAAAGTCGCCTCCATCTCCGCCGCCTGCCCTTCTGCGGCGATGATGATTGGCTCGGAGGAGGCGCTCATGCGCCCGTTGTACCCGACGCGCGTGAAATCGCGGAAGTACCAGGGTAACGGCCAATACTCTGGGGCCACAATCGTGATCCCGGTTTGTCCGCCTTGCTGTGTGCGTTCGACGACTTTGTCGATCTCTTTAAGCATTGCCAACGTCTCCCGCCGCGTGTGCGCGTAAACATACACATAGTATTGGGCGTCGTTATCGTAATTGAAGAAATTCAGATCGATGGTCTGATAGCCGCTAATCGCGATTGCCACGGCCAAAATGCCGGAAATTAATCCAAGGTGACCCAGCGACTCTTCCCAGATCATCTGCAGGCCGTAGCCGGCCACCAGGGCGAGCGGGATGATGAAATTTAAACCAAGCCAGGGCGTCTTGTACGCAATTAGGGAATATGCCGCGAGGGTTCCGAAACCCCAGAGCGCGACAAATAAAGCGAAAGCGTTGCGCGGTCTCCAAACCACAAGGGCGGCGCCTACCGTCGCCAAAAATAAGATGGGCGACTCCTGCCGAATTAGCCAGTAGACGTAAGTTGTGAAGGGATGAACATGCGCGGTCGTGCCAGTTTTAGTCCAAAACTTAAACGTGCGCACCGAGTCGTAAACTCCCTCCGGATAATTCTGGAAGAATGACGAATAGAAGAGCACGTTCAGGCCGACAAAGATCGCTACTGCCATCAAGGCCCCGGTTAAAACTTTCCATGGCCCACCGAGCCTGTCCAGGAGCCGCGATCTCCTGTCTGCCTTGTTTGAGGGAGACGAGCGCTTATTTGCACTTCGTTCAAGATCGCGGCTCCTGATGAAGCGATAGAGCCAAGTCACAGCCAGGGCGATGGCAAGCACGCCAATCGAGATGATCGCAGTTTCCTTCGTCGCAAACAGCAACGCCGCCGAAATCGCTGCCATTGCTAAGTAAATTGGGTGGCCTTCCTCGTAATACTTCAGCGCAGCAACGACTAAACCGAGCGTGAAGAAAACGAACAGCGTTTCATGAATGAAGTAGCGCGACAGGTAGACCGAACCGGGCGAGATTCCGATCAATGTCGCGGCAGCAAGTGTCCCAATCGTACCCAGGTTACGACGCAACAGCAGGACTAACCAGACAGTGGCCAAACCGAAAAGCGCGGGGACTAACCGGATGGTGATTGTGTTAAGCCCGTACTTATCCTGCGCCGCTGTCCCCAGGAAAAAGCGGAACACCCAGGGAATGAATGCAGAAAAGTAATAGATCGTTGGCCCGTGATAGTTCTCGGGATCGTAGTGATATTGTCCCTCGCGCACCAGGCGCGTTAAAAAATTTCCATTGACGCCTTCGTCATGGTGGAGCGGCACCAGATCAAGGTCGTAGAAGCGCAAAACAGCCGCCACGAAAACAATTGCGACGGCAGCAATAAACCACGTCCGATCCGAGATTCCGCGCGCCGAGCTTTCCCGCACCACCGGGCCCGGCGGTTTCGCCTTGGGCGCGACGTTATTGGTAGCGCGCTTCTTTTTACGGTTGTGTGATTTTGTAGAGGCGGTAGTCACCAGCTGCTCCAACTCTGGTAAAGCGAGTAAGAAACTGATCGTTTACAAACGACGCGTTCCGCTCCAGCGGACCAACGACAACATACGAAGCCCCGTATTTTTTCAACAAGGCTTCCGCGTCCGGACCACCGGCGTAGATTCGCTTAATTTCGCTTTCGCGCGGCGCAAATTCAAGCCCGTGGGTCCAGATGTGGCCTGGGTAACCGAGCAACGAACGGCGCCCCGCAAGAAACGCCGGATGATTATGCACTGGCGCGTGAACAATTAAACTTCGTGGGTCGGTCTGTTGTTTGATGATCTCGGCGAAAGCAATTCCGGGTTCGTCGAACACGCCAAACTTTGTCGACCTTGTCATAATAGAAATTACATCAAGACTACCGGCCAGAATCACCAATACAAAAAGTGCGAGCGCTACCGGGCGTTTGATTCCCCTTTGCTGCCAAAGACGCGCCAGGAGAAGCGCTACGAGGGGCGTCGATGCCAGCCACCAGTAGTAAAGCACCTTGATATTGTCCCACACCCACGGTGCGAGTTTGATCACATTGGGAATGATGAAACAAAGCGTGAAGGGTAGGTAGTAAATCAGGAGTCGTCGAGAAATCAGATAGTTTTTTCCGCGCCAGAGGATCGCCAGGACGATTAATGGAATGAAAATGCCCGTGTTCTTTAGCCAGAACCAGACTGCGTCTTCATCGCCCCGGTCCCAGCCATAGTGCCACTCGAAAAAAGTTTTGGCATCGACCGCGCTGTTGTGAGTCGACCACCAGATTTGCGGCAAGGCCAGCAACGAAGCAAAACAAAGGAACACAAACCAATCACGCCAACGCCTTTGCAATAACGCCAGGCAGCCTGCCACGACCATCACCACCATGAAGCTATGCGCATGGACGAGCGGTAAAGCACCGGCGACCAGCCCAGCGGCGATCATGCGCGATTGTGACGGGGAAAAAGGGTAAAGGGAGAACAGGGAAACGGGCGACGCACTGGACGCGGGTGCATTCTTTTTCTGCGACTTCTTCCTTTTCCCAAGCGCCCTTTTTCCCTCTTCCCCTTTTTCTTCTGCCAGCCACCATTGCGTGAACACGATAACTGCGAGGGCCAAACCCAGGAGCATGCCTCTTTGCGGAATAAGCAGAGTGGAGATGGCGTTGCCCCAACGCCACGTCGTTTCAGGGATCACCGTCACTGAAGGCGGTAACGCTTTTAATGCACCTGCTAGTCCGGTGTCGCTGCGTTTCATCTGGGTCCACAACAACAGCCAGCCGAACCCCCCGTTCAACAGCACCAACATCGGCGTCAAAATCGCTGCCAAACGGTTTTTGAGTAACTCCAGCGCCCAGCGATGAAGTAAACCAACAAAGCAGAAAGCGATGACAAAGTTCTCCAAAAACATTGACTGCCTCAGGCTCGCGCCACAGCGGACAAAAATCGCGGAGACAAAATCCGTCATGAAGGGATAAGTGAAATGCACCCCAGCGTAGGTAGGATCTTCGGGAGGAAAGTTGTTACCAAACGCGAAGCTGGTGATTACGCTGATATGAAACGGCAAATCGCCGAAGTTGTTAAGGACTCCCGTAGCCAACCCTTCAGGAGATTCAATCATTGCGCGATCAAAAACGCGCCAAAGAATCGCGGCAGCGGCGATATAGAAAAGCGCATATCCCACGTTCCTGCCACTCGGCTTGAGCAGGTTACGTTTCAATGCTTGCGAGGCCGCTTTCCAATCACCTCTAACAAGCTTGCGACGTGCTTTGTCCTTGAGAATTAAGAAAGGGAGGCTTAGAACTGCGGCAGTAATCACGATCGAAGCGGGGGTAAGGCCGAGGAAAGAAGCGAAAACAAAACCTACGAGGCCGAGCGTCGCGATGCCGATGCAGGCGCCGGTGCAGACCCGCGTTGCGAATGATGCGCCTTCGTCATAGAGATAGGTGGCAATCGTGCCGCTCGCAGTAACGAGCAACGTAAGCACGAGAGAAATGATCATGAGTTACAGTGTGCAGACGTTGGGATCACGATTGCTTGCCCTGATCTCTGATTAACAAGTCAACAAAGCGCGAGGCGGATTATACGCGATGACGATGCCATTGCCGATTTCCAATTGCCGATTGCCGATTGCCGATTGCCGATTGCCGATTTGGAGTGCGGCAACTTGTTGCCCCTTTCTAAAGCCGATTAAGCGGTGCACTAATCCAACCCGATTGCCAATTGGCGATTGCCGATTGCCGATATGGAGTGCGGGCAAACTTGTTGCCGCTTTCGAAAGCGCCGACTAGCGGCGCACTGCAAACAACTGATCGCTCTTTTAAGCCAGCTAGTCGGAGCCCGGTGTGGAGTGAGGTCAGTACCACCACGCGGGTAGCCGGTGGGTCCGACTCGATCGCCAATCGCCAATCCCCAACGCTTCATGTTAGGTTACTTTCAAAACAGAAAGGCAGAGAGGCTTCCGACAAACAGCTTCGTAAGTAAAAACAACCTATGTTGAGAGCAGGTATCGTGGGCTTGCCTAATATTGGCAAGACCACGCTTTTCAATGCAGTCACGGCGCAGACTTCCGCAGTGACCGCGAATTACGCTTTCTCTACCAGTAAGGCGAACGTTGGCGTCGTCACGGTCCCCGATGAACGCCTGGCGCCGCTCGCAAAGATCGTCAAGACGAGCGTCATTGTTCCCGCCAGTGTTGAGTTTGTCGATATCGCCGGACTTGTGCGCGGCTCGTCGAAAGGTGAAGGACTCGGCAATCAGTTTCTGGCGAGCATCCGTGAAACCGACACGATGATTCAGGTGGTCCGCTGTTTCGAAGACGAGAATATCGTCCACGTCGATGGCGCCATCGATGCTCGCCGAGACATTGAGACTATCCAGATCGAGTTGGCGCTGGCTGATCTCGCAACCGTCGAGCGCCGCCGCGAGCGCGTGCAAAAGGGAGCGAAAGGCGGGGAGAAGTTAGCGCGTGCCGAACTCGACGTCCTCGACAAATTGCAGCCAGCGCTGGAAGAGTTTCAGGCTGCGAAGAGTATTTCCCTTAGTGAAGAGGAGCTTGTCATTGCCCGCAACTATTTCCTATTGACGATGAAGCCGACCATCTATGCGGCTAATGTTGATGAAGCCGCGCTCAGCGCTTCCGACGACAACGAGAATCTAGGTGCGATTCGTGAAGTCGCCGCTGGGGAAGGTTCGGAGTGCATCGTCATCTGTGCACAGTTGGAAGCAGACCTGGTAGGGCTGGCTCCGGAAGAACAGCGCGAGTATCTCGCTTCGCTCGGAGTCAAAAGCAGTGGCGTGGATCAACTGATCCAAAGCGCCTATCGCACCCTTGGGCTGATGTCATTTCTTACGGCGGGCGAGAAAGAAGTACGCGCCTGGACGATCCCGCAGAACACCCGCGCCCAGGCAGCTGCCGGAGCAATTCACTCCGACATCGAGCGTGGTTTCATACGTGCGGAGATCGTTGGCTATACAGACTTAATCAGTGCGGGCTCCTACGCGGTGGCCAAGGACAGAGGTCTCACGCGTTTGGAAGGCAAAGACTACATCATGCAGGAAGGCGATATCGTAAACTTCCGATTTAATGTGTAATTTGACCTCGGATCGCCGAGTTCAACCAACGAAGTCAGGCCACAGATAGACGCAGATTTTCACGGATCTAACCAATGCTGATCCGCGTATTCTGCGTTTATCCGTAGCTGAATGTGTCTCTGAAAAAGTTGGCTACACAGGTGGAGGGCTATTAGCGCAGGACAGCCCGAATACCGACGAGGATGAGGTAGCAGATGGCGACGATCACGGCGACCTTGATCACCATCACCGCTAATTTGAAAAGGAAGCCGATGATGCCGAGTGTGATTCCGGCAGCGGCCAAAACCAGGGGGATCCCAACAACCAGGACAAAGATTCCCAAGAGTATGATACCGACAATTCTTAATACGTCTTTCGCTTCGTTCATTTCTTATCTCCAGCTATTTCTTTAAGCCATCTTTCCTTCTCGCCTCGGGTATACGAAGAACTTTTGCCGGGCGTTCCCTCTAAGTTCCAAACGGCGCCTCAGCCGTGGCCTCCTTCCAAATTGTGCTAATCTTTACGTGAAACCAAAGAAAACTTCAGTACTTTAGATGTATTGCGCTTGTGTACTAAGTCACCTGGCGCGAAGTTTCGTATGAGCCCGAACAGCAGAAGCCTTTTTGGAGACGCACCCAATGCCCCGGGCGAAAGTGCCGGAGCGGATTCGGCCGCGCCCCTAGCCGAACGGATGCGGCCGCGATCCCTGGACGAGTTCGTAGGCCAAAGCCATCTCGTGGGTTCAGGTCGAATCCTCCGCCGCTTGATCGAAAGCGCCGGCAGTTTGCCGTCGTTAATCCTCTGGGGGGCTCCCGGTACAGGAAAAACGACACTTGCGCGGTTGCTCGCTACCACGGCTAAGGCACGCTTCATTGGTCTTTCAGCTGTCTTTTCCGGTGTGAAAGATTTGCGCGAAGCCATTGCCCAGGCTGGTCATGAACGTAAGTTCGGTGGGCGCACCATTCTTTTTATCGATGAAATTCACCGGTTCAATAAGACACAGCAGGACGCTCTCCTGCACGCAGTAGAAAACGGGACCATTACTCTTATTGGCGCCACCACCGAGAATCCGTCTTTCGAAGTTACCGGCGCATTGCTGTCGCGCTCGCGTGTACTCGTACTCAATCAGCTAACGGAAACAGACATTTCGTTGATCTTGCAGCGGGCGTTGAC
>JBPCMI010000097.1:0-12427 GCA_051002415.1 Pyrinomonadaceae bacterium | reverse complement strand
ACGTCATCGCGCAGATGGGCCAAGAGGCGCGCCAACTCCTTATGACCGCGGTTGAGTCGCGACGCTACCGTACCCTTCGAGCAATGCAGAATGCTTGCCATCTCTTCGTAGGAAAGATCTTCGATATACCTGAGCACGATCGCTATCCGAAATTTCGGTTTTAACTCCGCGATCGCGTGCCTCACGGAATCGGCGAGCTCGAGTTTGGCGTACCGCTTTTCCTGAGGCCGCTTGAGTTCGACCTGAATTCCCTGCGACGAATCTGCGAAGGGCAGGAAGCGTTTGCGTTTTCGTTGCTCGTCGATGCAAGCGTTGGTCACCATGCGATAAAGCCAGGTAGTGAACTGCGACTCGCCGTGAAACTGACTGATGTTAGACATCAACTTAAGAAACACCTGTTGCGTTACGTCGCCGGCGCAGGTTTGGTCGCCACCGCATGAATACACTGCAATCGAAAAAACCTTGTCTTTGTAAGCTTCAAAGAGCAGCCGAAAAGCCTCGCGATCGCCCTGCTGGCAGGCCTTGATTACGCGCTCGTTGATTATCGGCTCGGCCATTACAGCGCGCTGCTCCATTGGCTCCTCCGTCTGACAGACCAACAATTAGACGAAGCTGAGCGTGGCTTTCTTCCAGGTAAATGAAAAGAGTTTGACTATCCGTCTCATTCTCACGGGACTCCAGCCCGGTGCCAAGACACGTCCGGCTATTGGGAGACCGTCCAACGGTTTTCCAATCAGATCGCGCCACGAACGCCATGCAAAGGCACGGTGAGATTGAAATAAGCCAGCGGATTATTTGTCGAAACTGTTCAGCCGGCCGCCGTGGGATGAGGAATTTAGGAGATGTTTAAGCCACGGCTTCTTCGTCGCCTTCAAGAGAGCGGCGGCGATGCACCGAACCATCAGATTCGAAGATGTAGGCAGAGGGCGCCTCGCGCATGATGATGTCTTGCAGACGCATTAAGCCGTAGAGCAGAGCTTCGGGACGCGGTGGGCATCCAGGTATATAAACGTCGACAGGGATACAACGATCTACGCCTTGCATCGTCGAGTAGGAATCGAAGGGGCCGCCGGTCGAGGCGCAGGCGCCCATCGCGATCGCCCACTTAGGTTCTGGCATTTGATCGTAGACGCGGCGGACCACTGGACCCATCTTGAGCGTTACGGTCCCGGCGATGATAATCAGATCGCTTTGGCGTGGACTCGGGCGAAACACACCAGCGCCAAAACGATCGATGTCAAAACGCCCGGCACCCGTAGCAATCATCTCAATGGCACAACAGGCGAGACCAAACGTCATGGGCCAGAGGGCTGACTTGCGCGCCCAATTCACGACAGGTGCGGTCATGTCCATCGCCTTAGCGCCCACGGTGCGCCGCACCGAGTTCATGATGGAATCGACCGTAGTTAGAACAAATCCTTCTTCGTGTTCAGACATAGTGTTAAGGGATGAGGGCGGAGGGATGAGGGATGACAACCCCATCACGCACCGATCTTTTTTGCTTCAAACCCTTGGACATAGTGACAAACATTGCTATGAGCTCGTTTGTTTCTTGCTTCAGCGGTTGTAATCGCTTCGGCCCAATGATCTGTGATTCCTCTAACAACTCTACCCAGTAAAGTGTTTCATCGAATTCCTGTAGTTCACCCTCAATTTTGCTGATGAAATCTGCGTTTGATTTCGCGCGACACGCTTCGCGATAGTGCGCGCCGACAGACGTCCCCGACCGCAGCACCTGTTTTCCGAGCACTTGTGCTTCAACCGTCTTGGGAAGAGCTGCATAGAGTTTGATGATTCTCAATGCGAACTGTTTTGTGCGTTGTCGCATGTCCTGCCGTTGAGAATTCATGTTCAGTTCCAGGGGAGTTTGCTACTAGTTGCCTCTAAGTCTTCATCCCTCATCCCTCCGCCCTCATCCCTCGGGTTAGGCCCACTCCAGGGCGCCTTTGCGCCAGGCGTAGTAATAACCAACTACCAGGATGCCGATGAAGACAAACATTTCAACGAGCGCGAATTTGGTGAAAGAAAAATCGTCACCCATGAAGATGATTGCCCACGGCAGCAGGAAGATGGTTTCGACATCGAAGATCAGAAACAACATCGCCACGATGTAGTAACGCACAGTGAAGCGATCGTGGGCTTCGGTCGTCGGATCGATGCCACACTCATAGGGCCGCATCTTCTGCTTGCCGTACTTAATTGGCCGCAGAAATCTTCCCAGAATCAACGGGAGGACCGGAAACACTATCGCCACGACGAAAAAGATCATCACCGGCCAGTATGCCGTGATGGGCGCACCGACGCTTTGCGTGGCCGGCTGAGTGATCGCTACCGCTTCCTGAAGCATCATTTGCCCGCCACTATAACAAGTTGTCGTTAGTCACGACAAGATAAGTGTTTTGACATTGTCGATTGGCGGTTGCCGATTTGCGCGGCGTCGGAAGCACAATTGGAAATCGGCAATTGGCAATTGGCAATCGCCAATCTGCAATTCGCACTCACCTTAAACGCTTTCGCGTACACCCCTAACCTATTCGTTTAGTGCCGCCATCTTCACCCCCAAACTCCTTGTTTTTGCACGATGGCACAGTGCATGCGAATGCACATGGCATGAAGCCACTAAGAGAACGAGGCATTTACCTGGCGCCAAATGGCGAGAGCTTCGTTGCGAGCCGGAGGCGAAGGACAACGGCTGACGGCAAGCGGATATTGTCACGGTTAGGAGAGCGATTGTCGTGTTTTCTGTTTAGACGCTACGACTGGGCCTTTCACGGCTCGCCCGACTACGAGGTTACAAAGGCGGGAAATCTAGTGGCCCTGAAGCAGCCCTTAAAGTTCCGGCCGGAGCAGCTGATCGATACCGGCGCCACCGCGGGAGCGCACTAAACTCAGGAGACAGGACGCAGGGGCAGGGGCGGTAGGGCGTAGGCAGAAAGCAGAAGGCAGCCCCGCCAGGCATTCAACCTGACGGGGCTTAATTATTGTTACTATCTCTAGCCGCCCACTGCCTACTGTCTAGTGTCTACTGCCTTCTGCCTCCAGACTCCTGAATTCTGTCTCCTGACTCCTTTGTCACGAGATCACTTTCTTGAAAAACTTTTTCGTGCTGCGACCGAAGTGTTTGCCGGCGCGTCCCATGTGCTTGCCGAACGACTTGCTGCCCCGCACCACGCGGCCCTGCTTCATGTTCTTGCCCAGACTCTTGCCAGCAGCTTTCGTTTCACTACCACTCTTTTTGATTTCACCAGTGGTGGTGTTCTGATTGTCCTGAGCCCTTAGCGGCAACACGCCAAGCGACATGACCAGCCCCAGCGACCCGGCTATCAGGATCTGTTTCACGCTCAATTTCATGTTGACTCCTTTGGCACGCAATCGATTTCGGCCGGGGCTGACGATTCGATGTGCTGACAACCGCTCCCAGTTGTTCCCACGCGGGCGATTATACAACTTTACTCAGAGCCAGGTGCGAGAATCAGTGCGGTGTTAGTTAACCGCGCTTCTTCTCAGGCTTTGGCAGAAACCCCTTGTGCACCCCCGGGTCTTTGGAACCACCCTGCCTTTGTTGCGGAAGCGATTCCTTGCGTTCCTGCTTCTCTTTCGCAATCGCCTCTTTCAGTCGTTTCTTGGCACGCTTGTTCATGATCAGATTGTACCGTATGACGGGGCGTGTCCAATTGGAAATCTGTGGGAGGCACGGTGGTCTTTTTTGTAGGGGCGGCCCCTACAGATTTAACTCGTTGTCCTCATGACCGGTGACTGAAGCCAGGAGGGCCACCGCGTGATCTAAGACCGGCCGAATCACGGCGAAACTCTCCCGCACCGCTTTCGGCGAACCTGGGAAGTTTACAATCAGGCAGTCCGAGTAAATACCGCAAACACCACGCGAGATCATTGCCATGGGAGTGTGTTTGAGCGACGCAGCGCGCATCGCTTCAGCTAAGCCCGGCGCTTCGCGTTCAATTACCTGGCGCGTTACTTCGGGAGTGTTATCGCGAGGACCAAAGCCTGTGCCTCCTGTCGTGATGATCAGGTTTACGTCATCGCGACCGGCGTATTCGCGAAGTGAGTCCGCTAAGGCTTCGGGATCGTCAGACAGAACTTCATGAGCGATGATTTCGGCGCCCGCCTCGCGCAGGAGTTCGACGAGGGCGGCGCCAGAAAGATCTTCCTGCTCGCCGCTGGCGCAGCGATCACTGACGGTGATGGCGACAGCTATGATCGGAGTGGGCATATTAGATCCAGCTTTATCTAGTCCGAGCCAGCGGACGGCCTACTTCCCTGTCAATTCCTGCACCATCTGATCAGCTCCGTAGAGTTTTTTCAGCGCCTCGATAATGCCCGCGCTGTGAATCGCAATAGCCCGGCCACCTTCAGTTTCATCAACATACCAATAGCGATTCGGGAGCTTCTGGATATTGCTGTCAAAATTGAGTCCTACGATTTCCGCTTTGCGGTTAATGATTGGGCTACCCGAGTTGCCGCCAATCGTGTCCGCCGTATAGACAAAGTTCATTGGCGTTGTTAGATCCAGTTTTAGTCGTCCATCTTTAAAGCGTTGCGGCAAATCGTAAGGCACCTTCTCGTCAAAGCTGGCCGCCCGATCATACAAGCCGCTAAAGGTCGTTTTGTACGGCACAAGGGTCGTATCTTCCTCATAACCAAGAACTCGTCCGTAACTGATCCGGAGCTGTGTATTGGCATCGGGATAAACGTTTCGTCCGTACGCTGCAAAACGGGCGGTCGCGATCTTCTGTCCGGCGACGGCCTCCAGGTTCACAATCTTTTCTTCATTCCAGGCGCGCAGCTCCCGAATTACGGGCTCGACCCGACGCGCTAAAACGATCAAAGGATCGTCGCTCTTGGCAATAGCTTCGGCACCGCCTTCAAACAATGCCTTGCGAACTGCAACGTCGCCCAGCTTAGTCCCCGTGACAACCGCTTTCGCAACTGCTGCTGGAGTAGAGCCGTTCAAAGCGGCGCGCACAAAGGGATCGTTCGCGCCAAGCGTCTTCTCCGCTTCCGCCAACCACGCCGCCAGTATTACCTCTTCCATGTCTGGATAAACCGGCGCGGGCGAGAAGAGTCCAAACTTCAGCGATTCAAGTTTCGAATCGCGAAACTCATCGTAACGTTTGTCGTTTGGCTTCCCAACTTCCTCGGAATAGCGAACGAGTGTCGAAGCGATCTGGCCCAAACGCGACCAAACAAGTGTTGAGAAGGCGGTGCGTTTTGCATATGACGGGAGCTCTCCGTACGCAGTGGCAATCTCGTCCCAAGCGCCACCGACAGACTGCTGCAACTCCGGCCGGCGCGCGACCTCGGCCCGCAAGGCTTTTTCTTCCTCTTCTTTCTTCGCCATCATGCGCGGATTACTCAACCCCTCCTGCTGACCGGTGAGTCGCTTAATCGAATTCGCAAGGCTGCGGACCGTTGCCAAAGCGCGGCGCGTGGCTTCCGGTCCGGTCGCGCTATAACGCACGAGGGCTTCCCGCCGTGAAGTCCAAACCTGCATCTGCAACGGATTGCCGACATCGCGTTGATACTTAAGCTGCGAGACCGTGAGCAAACGATTAGTGGAACCCGGGCTGCCAATTGCCAGCACAAACTCGCCATCAGCGGGACCGGCGGTCGACCATTTGAAATAGTTTTGGGTCTTCAAGGGCGCGCCATTTTCATAAACCCTGAAGAAGGTGACATCGAGGCAGTAGCGAGGGTAAGTGAAGTTATCGTAATCGCCACCGAAGAACGCCGCCTGTTCCTCAGGCGCAAAAACCAGGCGCACATCGGTGTACTTCTTGAAGCGATAGAGCCAGTACTCACCGCCGTTGTAGATCTTTACAACTTCGCTGCGCAGTCCCGTCTTGTCCGTCGACTCTTTTTCAATACGGGCAATCTCGGCGCGGCGAGCGTCCCCGGCGGCGCTGTCAGACATTCCTGATTTAACTGAACCCTGCACGAGCGGCGTGACGTTCTCATATGAAGTCAAGACGGAGACTTCCAAGTCAGGACACTTCAGCTCTTCTGCCGTTGTCTTCGCCTGGAAGCCATCTCGGCGCAGATTTCGCTCTGGGGTGGAAAGTTTCTGTAACTGGCCGCTGGCGACGTGTTGGTTCGTCATTACCAGGCCGTTTGCAGAGACGAAAGAACCGGACGAGCCTTCGATTTTCACTGATGACAATCTGATCTGCTCCAGCCAAGCGTCGGAAGGTTCGAAGTTGTAGAGCTCTTTCCATTGCTTGCGCGGCGGATTATCGAAGGTCCACATACCTTCGTCGGCATAAAGCCGCAAAGGTAAAAGCAGGATTATAAGAACGAGAATAGCGATTGGGCTTTTTTTCATCCGGGCAATTCCTTGAAAACCGGTAGCGTTGAACTAAACCAGCAAATTTTTAGGGCTCGAAGCGGACTTCAGCGTAAAGCCCGGGGCGTGAGCCCCAGGTTACGGCCAGCAAGGGAGCTGAGCCCGTTGAACGGGCGACAGATCAGCAACCTGGAGCTCACGCCCCAGGTTTTACGCTTTCGTCTGCTGCGCAGGCTGGTTGAGAGACTCAACGCTGCCGGCGCGCATGCTCTTTTAACCAACAACGATCCATGACCACGTACAATCCGGCGTCGAGAGCTCGTTGCGCCGCTGCTTCATCGATCACACCCTCCTGCAACCAAACCGCTTTGGCTCCCGCCGCAATTGCATCGTCAACGGCAGCGCCAGCTTCGCTTGAGCGACGGAAGATATCAACGAGGTCTACTTTGCCAGTCACGCTCGCGAGCGCGGGATAGGCTTTTTCACCGAACACTTCGGTCTCATTCGGATTGACGGCAATCACTTTGTAGCCATTCCGTTTCATGTACGACGCGACACCGTGAGACGCGCGGCTGGGAGAGGATGACAATCCGATAACGGCGATCGTGCGACACTCATTGAGAATCGCTTCGATAGTTTCGGGACGATTAATTTCCAAGTTAAGGCTCCTTGCTACTGCTTATCGCGGCTGTTTTGCTTACGCACCACTCACACGTTCATTACCGAACTGCCGGGCTGCTAGCCGCGTGTAATTCCTGTAATGAACGCACCTTCATCTCGCCGTTCGCTGCCTGGGCGGCAATCGCTTCAACGATTGCCTGCGCACCGGTCATCGTGGTCACACAAGGGACATTGTATTGCAGCGCTGCCCGCCGTATTGCCTGCTCATCAAAGTGTGACACGCGACCCAAAGGCGTGTTGATGATCAACGCAACCTCAGCGCGCTTGATGTGGTCAACGATATTGGGACGACCTTCGTTAACTTTAAAGACCGTTTCCACATTGAGCCCGACTTCCCGAAGACGCGCCGCGGTCCCGAGAGTGGCGATGATGCTAAAACCGAGCCGCGTCAGCTTGCGCGTCAGGATTACAGCCTGGCCCTTATCGGCGTCGTTGACGCTGATGAAAGCGGTGCCACTTTGCGGCAAACTCAAACCCGCTCCCTGCATTGCGCGCGCGTAAGCTTCGCCGAAAGTGTCGCCGATACCCATCACTTCACCAGTTGAATGCATCTCGGGTCCCAAAATCGGATCCACGCCGGGAAACTTTGCAAAGGGGAAGACCGGCGACTTAATGAAGAAGCGATTGACGGTCAGGTTTTCGGGCAAGCCAAACTCCGCGAGCGGTTTCCCAGCCATCACTTGCGCCGCGATCCGCGCGATGGGAACTCCCGTCGCTTTTGAAACGAACGGCACTGTGCGCGAAGCGCGAGGATTAACTTCAAGAACGTAGACGCGATGATCCTTGATCGCAAATTGGATGTTCATTAAGCCTCGAACTCCAAGCGCCGTCGCGAGCGTTCGGGTGTAATGACGCATAGTCTCAATGTGCTCCGGGTCGATCCGAACCGGAGGCAGCACGCAAGAGGAGTCGCCCGAATGAATCCCGGCCTCTTCGATGTGCTCCTGGATTCCCGCGATCACGCAAGTCTTGTCATCCGCGAGAGCGTCCACATCAAACTCGGCCGCTCGCTCAAGAAACTTATCAATCAACACCGGCCGGTCAGGCGTGAAACCAACCGCGTTTCGTACGTAAGCATCCAGGGTCTCTTCGTCGTAGACGATTGCCATCGCGCGGCCGCCGAGCACGTAACTGGGCCGTACCAGTACGGGATAACCAATCTTTTCGGCGATGTCTTTAGCTTCCGCGCCGGTTGCAGCCATTCCGCTTTCCGGTTGCGGAATACCGAGCTCACTCAACAAAGCACCGAAGCGTTTGCGGTCTTCAGCGAGATCGATCGACTCCGCTGTCGTGCCAATGATGGGAACGCCAGCCTTGTGCAGACGCATTGCCAGATTCAACGGCGTCTGCCCGCCAAACTGAACGATCACTCCTTCGGGCTTTTCCACATCCACGATGTTCATTACATCTTCGAAAGTTAGCGGTTCGAAATAGAGTCGATCAGAAGTGTCGTAATCAGTGGAAACGGTTTCCGGATTGCAGTTGACCATGATTGTTTCAAAGCCTTCGTCCCGAAGAACAAACGAGGCGTGACAGCAACAATAGTCAAACTCGATTCCCTGACCGATGCGATTCGGCCCTGAGCCCAGGATCATAATCTTCCGTTTGTCTGTGGGCGCAGCTTCGTCTTCCCCTTCGTAAGTCGAGTAGAGATAAGGCGTGAAGGATTCAAACTCAGCACCGCAGGTGTCGACGCGCTTGTAAACCGGAGTAACTTTGAGTTGTTTGCGATAGCTTCGCACTTTGTCTTCGGTCGTATCGGTGAGGTAAGCCAAACGCCGATCCGATAATGCGGCCGCTTTAAAAACGCGCAGCAGCTCTGGGGAAATCTCCTCGAGTTTCTTGCCCTCAACTTCTCGCTGGATTTCCATCACCTCCTGAAGCTGTTCCAGAAACCAAGGGTCGACTCGGGAGAGGCGATAAATTTCCGCCACCGGCCAACCGTGTTGCAGGGCGTAGGTGATGTAAGAGAACCGCTGTGAGTTTGGACGCGCCAGTTTTCGCTGCAATTCATCAGCGGAAACATCTTCCAACCGCAAAGGCTTCACGGCTTCAAGTGAGCGCAGCCCCTTAAACAAGGCTTCCTTAAACGTGCGGCCGATGGCCATCACCTCGCCGACCGACTTCATTTGCGTGCCCAGCACGTCCTCTGCTTCGCGAAACTTCTCAAACTCCCACTTGGGAATCTTGGCGACTACATAGTCAATAGTCGGCTCAAACGACGCCGGAGTCTTCTTGGTGATGTCGTTGGGAATTTCGTCGAGCGTGTAGCCGACCGCGAGCTTGGCGGCAATTTTAGCAATGGGGAATCCTGTCGCTTTGGAAGCAAGGGCCGAGGAACGCGACACGCGTGGATTCATTTCGATGATACGCACGTCTCCATTAGTCGGATTCACGGCGAATTGAATATTCGATCCGCCAGTCTCCACGCCGACCTTGCGAATCACTGTGATTGCCATGTCGCGCAGTCGCTGGTATTCGACGTCAGTGAGAGTTTGCGCCGGAGCCACAGTGATTGAGTCCCCCGTGTGAACTCCCATTGGATCAAAGTTTTCTATCGAGCAAATCACCACCACGTTGTCGGCGAGGTCGCGCATCACTTCCAGCTCAAACTCTTTCCAGCCGAGAATCGATTCCTCAATCAAGACCTCATGAATCGGCGAGGCCGCCAGGCCGGCGCGCACAATCTCTTCAAATTCTTCCGGATTGTAGGCGGTGCCGCCCCCGGTTCCTCCGAGGGTGAAGGAGGGACGGATGATCGCCGGATATTCTGTGGTGGCCACGATCTCCTGAGCGTCTTTCCAGGACCGAGCAAAGCCGCCACGCGGCATCGGCAAACCTACTTCATCCATGGCCTGCTTGAAGAGTCGTCTGTCTTCGGCAATTTTTACAGCTTCAAGTTTTGCTCCGATCATTTCGACGGTGTATTCGTCGAGCACTCCCGCCTCGGAGAGCGCCATGGCGAGATTCAGAGCGGTCTGCCCACCGACAGTCGGCAACAAAGCATCCGGTTTTTCGCGGCGAATTATTGCGGTAACGGCGGCAACAGTGAGCGGTTCGATGTAAGTGACGTCGGCGGTGTCCGGATCGGTCATGATCGTCGCTGGGTTTGAGTTAACCAGTACGACCTGATAGCCCTCCTGGCGCAGCGCTTTGCAGGCCTGGGTTCCTGAGTAATCAAACTCGCAAGCCTGGCCAATGACTATGGGACCTGATCCGATGATAAGGATTTTGTGGATATCAGCGCGTTTGGGCATGCACTACAGAACCGGAGGCATTCGCTGCCGCGCTCGAGTTTCGTAATAGCTCGAGCCTGCGAATGCAAAACCTTTGAACTTTATGATGTCGCATCATTATACATAACGGCCAATATGCGCACGACTCGTCCCCCGACCAACCAGAAAGAGCGGAAGGGGAAGAGGGGAAGGGGAAAAGAGGGAACGAACTGATTCACGAAACTACACGGATCGCCTACTGGCTACTATCTACTTCTTCTTGTGTTAGCGGTGGGTCCTTCGATAATCGTCACCTTCGATCTCGACTACGTTGCACATTTCGTAAAGGCGGCTGCGCAAACGCGTACCAATGCGATCTTCGAGGGTAGTCATTTCCTTAATGCGGTCGGAAGGTGTTTTTCTGCTAAAGGAACGAGGGGCCGGTTCCGGCTCGTTTTGCTCGCCGCGCACCTCATCCGAATAATTCGTTGTAAAGATGGTTAGCTTCCGGTCGTTGTAGCGCTTGTTGATGATCTGATACATCGTGTCTCGCACCCACTCCGTGGGAACCGTGGCCCCTAGTTCATCAAGCACCAATACTTCAGCCTGATAAACTGGAGCCAGCACGCGCATTTCTGAGGTTTGAGAAATCGGATTGTAAGAATCCTGGATCTGCTTGAGCAGCGAACCGGACTCACAAAACAAACCCGGAACACCTTTCTCGGTGAGTCCTTTAAGCATCGCCACTGCCAGGTGGGTCTTGCCAACTCCTACCGGCCCCACTAAGAGCAGACCTTTTTCGACGGCAGGGTATTCATTGACCAGCATCTTCGCTTTCATCAGCGCCCAGTAGATTGAGCCTGTTCCTTTGGGATCGCGAAAACTGCTGAACGAGCAGTTAGCATACCTGGCTGGAATCCTAGCCGCCTCAATTAGGGTGACCCCGCGGCGCTGTTGACACTCATCACAGATCTTCGCGCCTTTGCCGGCGACAATCTTTACCCCGGTTCCGAAACATCCGGGACAGACTGCGGCGCTATCATCGATCACATTCTTGGCTTGTTTGCTGGAGCTTTCGGCAGGCATTCAGGAATTACTAATCTGTTTTTAGTTTGCGTCGAAAAGTATAGCATCGCAAATCGAGAAGACAACGAACCCGATTCTCACAATCCGTTAAATCATCAAGATGCGCCTCATTGCCTGTTGGTATATTATTAGTCCGACCGCCTGATCGAAAAAATGACAGAACGATGACTCGCGCAGTGGAGTTATTAGCAATAGCATGGACCTGTTAGATTCATTACTAAGCAAACTTGGTCTAAGAAACCATTCGATCAAGCGTAATCCCATCAGGGTTTTTCTTCTCGACGATGACAGCCGGCGGCACAAATGGTTTACCGTGCGCTTCAGAGGCGACTTTATCCACATGGCTAAGAATGTGGAGCAAGCCCAGAAGTTGTTGAGTGAAAACTCGTACGACGCAATTTTCCTCGATCACGATCTCCATCCTGAACACTACAGTTCCCTGGATCACGATGACGAGCGCACGGGCTATGCTGTCGCGGCCTGGCTCGCCGAAAACCCTAAGCTACAACCGGCTTCCACGATTCTGGTGCACACCCGGAATGCTGACGGTGCGATGCGGATGGTGGAAGAGATGAGGCGCGCCGGCCGCAGCGCGGAATATGTCCCGTTCCCTCTCCTCGCCGAACGGATCAAGCACTACTGGAAGCGCTAGAACTTGGTCTTCGTTCGCCCTCACCGGGCGTTCGATGCGAAGCCGGTGGCGCCGCAAATCCCCTTTCACGATTTCCGATTAACGATTTACGACGAGGATTGGTGGCCAGGGACGGGATCGAACCGCCGACGCCGGCCTTTTCAGGGCCGCGCTCTACCAACTGAGCTACCTGGCCATCGGGTGGGTAAAGAGCGCGTAGTATAGGGACTTAGCAAAACTACTGTCAACTTAGGCCCTGGTTTAGAAGGGCCTTGTGATTTGTCGAATTAGTTACAAAAGTCGTTGACGGATTATGAGAGAGGTGTATAATCCTCGGCGTTGAGGGTGGGGCTGACGCCCAAACGTTAGCCAGTCGCAAGACAAGCCATCCGATTCAAGTTGATAGTGCCCGCCAGTGCCAGCTCGGCCGCCGATCGCGCCCCCCGCAGTCGCTACCTTCGAGCTGGCACAGCTATTTTTCCCCAACCCTTTTTCGCACAATGCTGCAGACAT
>JBPCMI010000096.1:0-9176 GCA_051002415.1 Pyrinomonadaceae bacterium | reverse complement strand
AACTCCAAACCAGCTTAGGCTGCCGATCCCGAGTCAGGTGCGGGCGAGACGCCCGCGATCCTATCAGCAATGACAATCAACAGCGACGACGAGGTACTCATGGTGTTCCTGTAAGAGTTGTTCAACTTTTGCACGCCAGTCCTCATAATCATTGCACTCAAACCACTCGCCTTTAGGTGTCACGATCGCATAGGGAATCAATTTCCGAGGAACGCTTCGCGCCGGCCGCACATTGTCCTCAATGCTGATCACATCCAGACCGTAGCGCTTTTCAAACTCCGGCGGCGTGAGGTTGTGCGTCGGTTCGACTCCAGAAATCTCTTGATCGTAGCGGCCACCGATCACGAAGCCATCGCACTTTATCTGTTCATCTTCAGTCTGTTCTCGTTCCTCATTATCAAAATAAGGGTCGACCAGTTGATTGACGCGTTGCTCAATGTTCGCTTCACCGGGACTGACGAAGACGAACGTCAGAAAGTGACTCATGAGTTTTTACGCCTGTCCGCCAGATGAGGGACTAGGATTCGAGGCTGGCATTCATCGTTATCTCGGCCTTTAGAACTTTGGAGACCGGACAACCGGCTTTGGCGTTATTAGCCGCCGTCGCAAAGGCTTGCTGATCTGCGCCTGGCACTCTCGCTTTCACTTCGAGATGCACCGACGTAATCGCGAAACCTGCGTCAGTCTTTTCGAGTTTGACACTGGCCGTGGTGCGAATGCTTTCCGCAGTCAACCCCGCCTGGCCGAGCTGTCCTGAGAGGGCCATCGAGAAGCATCCAGCGTGCGCTGCTGCAATCAACTCCTCCGGATTTGTTCCCTTGCCATCTTCAAAGCGCGTGCTAAAAGAGTATTGAGTGTCCGCGAGCACGCCACTGTCAGTTGAAATAGTGCCCTTGCCGTCTTTTAATCCGCCCTTCCATTCCGCTGAAGCATTTCGTTTCATGAATCCTCCTGCCCAATTGTTAGCTCAACATTCGCAATAAGCTACCTCAAAAACATCAGCCTTGCTAACGAGGATTGGGCTGGTAATTGAAGAGCTCGCGGAAAGCTTCTAGAGCGTTATTCCCTCACTCAAATAGAGCCTTCAAAAAATCTTTCGTGCCGTCCGGTCCTGTGAGTTCAAGCAGTAAAGGTCCATCACCTGGTTCAATCGTTAAGCAAAATCTGATGAAAGGGCAGCATTCATGTTCTAACTGAACCAGATTGGCCAGCTGGGCGATTCGTTCCGGGGTGGATTTGAACGCATACTTATAGCCGCCTTCGATTTCCTTCACATCAGTCACCGCAGCTTTGATCAGCGGCAGGACCTCGGCCCTTCGCCGCCGCAGTTCGCTGCTGGTTAAATTACAAGCGATGGGGATCTCTTGCATGATGCTTATCAGTGAGATACTAACTAGAGCAGCCATTCACCTCAAAGACTTGAAACCTATTGACTGGATTCTACGTTCTTAGCGGACGTTAGAACAAAGCACAACATAGCTGCAAGCCGATGGCGCAAGTCAGCGCGTTACAAAAGACCAATCCAACCTGCAAAGGAATCGCTTATGAAATCAACTTACTTTGGAGATCGGTTGACCATTACCGCCGAGAAGCCTGTGTTGCTTTTGATCACGCTGGTGGTTGCCAGCTTGTTTGGCTCGACAGTCTTCGCACAGAAGGCGCTCGAGAGAAAACCGAGACAGCCGGAAGCAAGTGCGACGGCCAAACCGCGCCAATATACGATTGAACAGTTCATGGATACGGTACGGCTTGGTGGCGCGTCTTTCTCAGCTGATGAAAAGGAAGTTCTGTTTCACAGTAACAAGTCGGGAATTTTTAATGTCTACACGGTAGGCACCGCAGGCGGCAATGCCCGGCTGCTGACCAACTCGACCAAGGAAAGCACGTTCGCGGTTTCCTATTTTCCTAACGACCCACGGTTCATTTATACCTATGACAAGGGCGGCAATGAGAACAGTCATTTGTATCTCGGCGGTGATGGACCGGAACGGGATCTGACTCCCGGAGAGAAAACGAAAGCAAACTTCCTCGGCTGGAGTCATGACCGCAAGACATTCTTCATTTCCACAAACGAACGCGACGCGCGTTACTTCGATGTCTACGAAATGAACCCGGCTGACATGAAGGCCACGCTGGTCTTCAAGGATGAAATCGGCTACGACCTGTCAGACATATCAAACGACAAACGCTACTTTGTCTTCAACAAGTCGGGCGATTCTTCGGTCGACGCGGACATTTATCTCTACGACACGCGCTCGAAGGAAATAAAACACCTCACGCCGCACCAGGGCGAGATTGCTTTCAATGCTCAGTCTTTCGATCCCCAAGTGCGCTTTCTCTACTACACAACCGACGAAGGCGGCGAGTTTCAGTATCTGAAACGCTACGAATTAGCCACAGGCAAATCTACCGACGTCGAGCAAGAGCCGTGGGACATCTGGACCACCTACTTTTCTCGCAATGGCAAATACCGAGTGACGGTAATCAATCAGGACGCCCGCACAGTTATTAAGATCTACAACACGGCTACGGGAAAACAAGTGGCATTGCCAAAACTCCCGGACGGGGACATTACCGGCGTCACAATCTCGCCGAGCGAGAATCGAATGGCCTTTTATCTCAACGGCGATCGTTCGCCGGCGACCTTTACGTCTACGACTTTGCTACGCGAAAAGCTACCAAGCTAACCAATAGTCTCAACCCGGCAATCAGTGCCGCAGATTTGGTTGAGGCGGAAAACATCCGCTACAAATCGTTCGACGGAATGGAAGTGCCGGCGATTCTTTACAAGCCACAACAAGCAAGCGCCACTGCCAAGGTGCCGGCATTAGTGCTCGTTCACGGCGGACCCGGTGGTCAGGCACGTCGCGGTTACAAAGCGCAGGTTCAGTTCCTCGTCAATCACGGTTACGCAGTCCTGGACGTAAATAATCGAGGTTCGTCAGGCTACGGCAAAACTTTTTATGTAGCGGACGATCGCAAACACGGGCGCGAGCCGCTCTGGGACGTAGTGGAAGCGAAAAAGTACTTGCAGTCGCTGCGCTGGGTTGATGAAGCGAAAATCGGCGTGATGGGCGGCAGCTATGGTGGTTACATGGTGCTCGCGGCTCTGGCCTTCAAGCCGGAAGAGTTCGCTGTCGGCGTGGACATTTTTGGAGTTTCCAATTGGGTGCGGACGCTGCAGTCGATTCCGCCCTACTGGGAATCGATCAGAAAATCTCTCTACAAGGAGATTGGCGATCCAGCAACCCAGCTCGAGATGCTCAGAGAATCATCGCCATTGTTTCATGCCGATAAGATTCGCAAGCCACTAATCGTTTTACAGGGCGCAAATGACCCGCGCGTAATCAAACCTGAGTCAGATGAGATCGTCGATGCGGTAAAGAAGAGTGGCGTTCCGGTGGAGTATGTTGTGTTCGACAACGAAGGCCACGGGTTTACGAAGAAGGCGAACGAGATTCGCGCGAATAAGGCAATTCTCGAGTTTCTTGATTTGCATCTGAGGAAGAACTAAGCGAGAACTGGAAAATGAAACCGCCAAGGCGCAAGGACCGCAGAGTTCGCCAGGAAGAAAGCGACCTTTGAACTTGGTGCTTTGAACTTTGTTCGCTGATGAAATTTGTGCGCCGGTGATCCTGCTCAACCAAAGTGGTTAAGAGAATGAAACCGCCAAGTCGCCAAGGACCGCAGAGTTCGCCAAGAAGATAAAAACGAACTTAGTGCTTTGTGCTTCGGTCAAACCCGGCTCTCACGCAAGCGGTCTATCCAAAATGCCCATACGGTTACGAGTGAAAAAGAAATCAATCCGCCGATTCCTCCACTTACTCGATCGGGATCCATGCTGGCATTGATGTTTCCAAACCACACGAGTGTGAGTAGCATCGCTCCAATCCAAAAAGCGAAAATGCCTAAACGGTTCTTTGGTCGCGTAAATCGGGAATACATCACCACAGCAAGCAACCAAAATCCCCCTTCGACTAGTAACGTCGCCGGAATTGAGTTCCAAAGACCAAGGCCGAAGAGCGTTTTGCCGCCGGGAACAAGGGGCATGTCGGGCCGGTGACTAATGACATCGAGCAGCCAGTGACTTAAGACCACCGCGAAAAGCAGCGCCGCCACACGCACCTGACGAAGCCGCCAAAAATAGACCACCGCGAAGAGTACCGCCCAGATCACAAGCATCAGCAGACTATGGCTGTAGCCAATGTCGTGTCCCACGACTCGGTTTATGGTGACGTTGGGAACCACGGCAACGTTTTCAATTCCTAAAAGCAGCAGCGGAAAAAAGATGAAATCAGCGAACAGGGCCGCCATCACCAACACACCTAATGAAAGCTTTGGCTCAAGTCGCTTACCTACGAATCCTGCGGCCAGGTGTCCGACGAGCATCTGTTCTCCCGGTTAAGTCTTGCTTGCCTTCATCTCAATACCAAAGTGTTCACGCAACACAGACTGATAAGCGCTCTCGTCGTCCAACACTCGTTCATGACGAACGCCGTTATCAGTCGTAATTAACCGAAGCTCACTCAGGGTAATGCGTCCCTTGGGTGTTGTCCGGGTACAGACTCTTGCTTTCGTGAAGTGTGATTCCGGCGAGGTTTGGTGATAGTGGCACATCTCGGCGTAGTCGGAGTATTCATGAGGCTCGAAGGTGAAACGATACTGCGGTTTCCATTCTTCCGTACCCTCGCGTTGCATCAAGACCAAATGATCCTCCGCAGCGTCGAGCCGGTAACTGCGCGCGCCTTGTTCTTGTGCGTCACGAGAGTCGAGCAGCAGCGGTTCGTTGAAGCAATCGCCAAAGCCGACATCAGCTAACCAGCGTGTTTGCGGTGCGTCTGTCGCGGTCACCATCAAGGTCATGTGATCGAACTCGGGACCAAATTCTCCGCTAATATTCGCGACTCGAGCCGAGAGCTTAACGACGCTAAATCCGAGTGAGCGCAAGAGACTCGCAAAGAGGCCATTCAACTCATAGCAGAAACCGCCGCGGCGGCGTACTACAATCTTGTCAAACAGGGCGGCATCGTCGAGAACGATTGGCTCACCAGAGTGGATGCTCAGGTTCTCGAAGGGGACCGTTTGCAAATGCGCCAGGTGTAACTGACGCAGAGCTTCACTGGTGGGAGCGGCAGGACCGGAATGGTTCAAACGTTGAAGATAGAGCGCGATGTCCACGGAAGAAGTGTAACTGGATGTTAGCAATCGCGGAAAGTAAGCGCAGCCATGCTGTTAGCGCCAAATCGCTAAGACGGAGAGGCGCAAAGAAAAATTAAACTAGCGTTGAAAAAACAAGCTTTGAACTTGGTGCTTCGAACTTTGTTCGCTGATGAAAAATTGAGTGGAAAATAGTACTGCTGGCGGCCGAAGCAAAGTAAGCACAAAGTACTAAGTTCGTTTTATTACAGAAAGGAACCTGACTTCTTTAGAAGAAGTCAGGTCCCCCGTTGTGATTAGGTCTACTGAACCGAAACATCATCCACGCGGAATGATGTCGGCAAGGTGATATCGTTGGTGCCACGGAACTGAATTCGTACCGTCTGTCCCGCCCAACTGCTTAGGTTGTAAGGTCCTCTCAAAACGTAGACCCCGGCAGTGTGCCTGACGTGTTTCTCACTTCGATGAAGAGCCGGTCATAGATCGTGCCCGGAGCCTCACTCGTAGTGATATTCAACCAGAAGTTAAGATTAGCGCCGCCGCTCGGAATCGTGACGGTCTGGTAGAGCGTACCGCTCGAGCTGTTCACGCCGTTGATGATGGCATAGGCAATGCCACTGTGCGGATAAGCACCGGTGCTGCGCGTAACCTGTCCGCTTAAGACCCAGGGTGTCGTGCCACTCTCAAAGCCCGGGTTGACTATGAGCTCACCTCCTCCACCACCGGTTCCTGCCTGGTTGACTGTGAATGTAAGTCCAGCAATCGTCAGAGTGCCACTGCGAGAAGACGAGCTGCCGTTGGCTGCGACTGAGTAGTTAACCGTGCCGTTGCCGGAGCCACTGCTTCCCGAAGTGATCGTGATGAATCCCGAATTGCTCGCTGCAGTCCAGGCGCACCCGGTACCGGCAGTCACGCTAACGCTTCCGCCGCCTGCCGGCTGACTTGAACTAGTCGGATTGATCGAATACGAACAAGTGCCTCCGCAGTCTGACGGCAGATCGGTGGCCGCGAGGTGCGTGGTGCCATCATTACCGACAGCCGACACGCCCATTCCGTGACGAGCAAACACTGTCCAGATCGCGCAGCGGTTGGCGCCGCCGTTCAAACTTTGGTCCGCCTGCAGGATGCCGTCGCGTGCATTCAGGAATGACGGGCGAGTCGGCGTGAACTTCATGCCATTCAGGACCAAATTGTCAGTCGTTGCCGCCCCAAGTTGGGTGCGCAGATCCCACAAAGTGGCGGCCCACACTTCGCCGTCGCGGTGGACCTGGAAACCGCCCGCGCCTACGTCGGCATAAGAGTCGTGAACCGAGTTGGCCGGAACGGTATACGCGGCGCGCCTGATACCAGCCGGATTGTTCGTTACATATTCGCCCACCGCGCCATCGCCATTGATGGTGACTGCCCAGTAATCTGACCAGCCTTCACCCATTGCTCCAGACTGCGTGCCGCTAAGCGCCGTGCTGCCGTTGCCAATCAAACGATTAGAGATGCCGTGACCGTACTCATGGAACACGACATCGCCATCGATTGAGCTATCGCGGTCGGGACTCGGTGATGTGAAGAGATATTGCTGCATGCGCGGTCGCGAGCCATCGGGCGGCGTCGCGAAGTTGGCGTTGTTAGTACCCGAACCGTCCTGCGCCTCGGCGCGGACCGAATCGTTCCCCGTCCCGCCGCGGCCGTAGTTGTTCGTCTGGAAATTGCGCGCGGTTTCCGTAAAGCCGAGGCGATAGGAAAAGTCGTGCATGAAGTTGTTGTAGTAAAAAAGATTCCTCTTGGCGACTTAGCGGTGTCGGTTTTCGTAATGAAAAATGCTGTAGCGTGAGAGAGGCGCCATTTCATTTAGTGGTCGATTCAAAAACCTCTTCGAGTTCCTTGAATGTAGCAGCTGTCGCAAAGCCATCAAACGAACCTTCAGCCAACTGCCTTGCGGCCCGCACGAATCCGCTCCACGCAACCCTTGCCAAAGCGGACCCGACCGAAATGCGGCGCACGCCAAGTTCTGCGAGTCGAGACACCGGTAGAGAAGGATTCGGTCTCGACATCAAAACGTTGACAGGCTTCGGCGCCACGGCCTTAACGATTGCTGCGATGTGTTGCGGTTCGGACAGGCCAGGTGCGTAAAGACAATCAGCGCCAGCTTCGGAGAATGCCACGAGCCGTTCTAAAGCTACTTCCAGAGGGCTCGCATGACCGACTAAAGCTGCCTCGCAACGCGCGGTAAGGACCACGGGAACGCCGGATTCATCGATGGCCTGGCGGGCTGCTTTGATCCTCGCAATTGCGAGAGTCGTTTCATAAAGCGGCGCGTCATCGTTACCCGTGGCATCCTCGATCGATAGACCGGCAACTCCGGTCTTGATGCACAGCTCGACACTTCTCGCTACGTCGTCCGGAGGGGCTGCATAACCATTCTGGAAGTCGGCATTAACCGGCAAAGAGGTTGCGGAAGCGATCTCACGGACGTGCGCCAGCATTTCGTCGCGCTTAATTGCCAGTACCGAGTCGGGAAGTCCGCGTGTGAAGGCGTAGCCGGCCGATGTTGTTGCCAGAGCCTTAAAGCCGAGATGCTTTAAGTAAATCGCCGTACCCACGTCCCATGGATTTGGGAGGACAAAACATCCGGATTCATGCAGCGCGCGAAAAGCTGCGATTGCGTTTTCCTGGTGGTTAGTCATTGTAGTCGTATCAATCGTTTTTGATTTCACGTCTCGGCGTAAAGATCATTTTCTTTGAGGTGGTTTCTAACGCAGAGACGCGAAGACGCAGAGTCGCAAAAAAATTCATGGGATTCATAATAGAATCGCTTTCATGAAAAAACGCCCGAGCTCATCCAGTGTTGCTTTGCGACTCTGCGCCTTCGCGACTCAGCGCTTGAATCATGCCCAATGAAAAATGAGAAATGGAAAATGGCAAATGGAAAACAAAAATCGTAAGTCAATCACAGGCTAACAGTCGCCAGTTCCCATCGGAGCCTTTCTATTTGCATTGTGGGCCGACAAATACGGGACCCCGACGTGTCGGGGTAGCGACCGGGCCGTCTAATTGGCGATCGCCAATTGGCGATTTGTGATAATTCTTCGGTACAGACCAATCGTCAATCGGAAATCGACAATCGCCAATTCCTAATATCTCCAGCTTGTCAGATCAGCGCCCGGAGGGGCGCTCTTCAGAATGCGCTCGACAATTTTGGGAGCATAAAACTGGTGATAACGAAGTCGGGATATTGCATTCGGTCGCGTGTGATCTCCGTTCCAACAGTGTTCGGCACGGGGCTCGTAGTCCACTTCGCCATTGTAGTGAGGGTTCTTCGTAGTCTTCAGAAAATCTTCGACCAGGTAGACGGCGTTATTCAAAAAATAATTGTCTGCCTCGCCCACGTAAATATGAAGCTTGCCTTCAAGCTTCGGTCCCAGCTTCGCCCAGTCGCGTTTTAGAATGTGGCCCAGGTCATAGTGCTCACGCCAGTAAGCGGCGACTGAATGATCAATTTCTCCCGTCAGCTTGTTCCAGATCGGTTTGGGATAACCATCCGCTCCCACTGGGGAGTAAACCGCTTCCCAAATATCAAACTGTCCCCCTGACCTGCTCTTCGTGCCCAGCGCCAGCTCCATCTGGTTCTCGTCCTCGGTCGTCGCCGCAAGTTCGCCAAGGTAATTTCGCTTTCCCGGACGCGGAGTCTTCTTCCACGGGCTATCTGCGTAGTAGGCATTCTTATGCTCGTATATGTTGACGACTGTGTAGGCGCGAAAATCGATTGGATCGGGACATGCGCCCCACGCGCCATTGTATTCGTCTGGGTAAAAGACTTGCGCAGCCAGCGCTTCCCAGCCGCCCGTCGACCCGCCGTACATAAACCGGGCCCATCCTTTTCCGATTCCGCGAAACTGTTTTTCGATAAACGGCACCAGCTCATAAGTAATAGCGTCGCCGTAAGGGCCCAGGTTCGCCGAGTTAACGGCATAGGAGTCAGCGTAATAGGGATTTGCATGCTGAATTTCGATGATGATCATGCG
>JBPCMI010000095.1:0-19427 GCA_051002415.1 Pyrinomonadaceae bacterium | reverse complement strand
GTGAGAACCCCGTATTTAACACGCCGTGCTGCATCACCAGTTGTGAAGCGGCCGTGAGTGTGTGAGGGAAGTGGAGATTCGCGGCAATGAACTCTCGGCGCTGCGCAGCCGTCAACAACCTGCCGCTGCCCGGGTCGCGCAGAGTGTTTGTATCGAAGAATCTCTGCGTCGCTCCGAGCGTGAAGTCGTCCACAGTGCGTAGCAACGCGCGATTGTAGAAAATTCCAGCGCCGGCGCGGAGCACTGTTCTTCCCGACCCAAAGGGATCGTAGGCAATGGAGACTCGCGGAGACCAGTTGTTCCGGTCATCGAGAATGCTTTCGCATTCGTAGCGAAGTCCATAACTCAGCGTGAGGTTGGCCGCCGCGCGCCATTCGTCTTGCACAAAGAATCCTGCGTAGCGGTTCCGTTGCGTAGAATCACTGAAGAAGTTCTGACGAAAACGGTTCGGGGTATTAGCCAGAAAATCTCCCGCACTCGCAAAGCTGAACGTCCCGGAAGCGTCGGCAAGATCGATGAACGTCGAACGAATGAGCTGAAGGTCAAGGCCGGTTTTTAGAGTGTGTGCTCCCGTGAGGTGAGTCAGTACATTTTGAATCTGAAATCGGGTTTCGCGTCGATCCGTAGCACCCGTCGTCGATGAGCCGGCCACAAGTGTACCGGTATGACGAGCAGCATCATTCGCCGGTAACGGATCATTCAAGGTAATTAAAACTACTGGAGTGTCTCCACCGCCGGCCCTGACGCCCGGCGCCAGCCTCGCCCATTGCATGCGAAGTTGATTCACCGTGTTTGCCGAGAACACATAACTGTCCGAGTAAGAGAGCGCGTCCGCATTACGCGTTTTCGCCTGCAGGGCATCAGCAAGACGGTTACCACCGCCGAACTGCCGCATATTTTTTAGTCTCCCAAGTTGATAGAGAAACGTTCCATTATGGGTCTGGCTGAACTGGTGATCGATACGCGTTGTGACGGTCTGATTTGTTAAGGGCGTGGAAATGGCGGAAATGAAGGGGGCAATTTCGGCGCTCGCAGACGAGCTGCCGGCATCCTCAAGACGCAATCCCGCGAGCGTCGTTGGGCTGGGCAAAGGAAAGCGCGAGTTTTGCCGCACCGGGATAAGCGTATCGATCAAGGCGCTATCAAGCAATTTGGTTAACTCATATGAAACGAAGAAGAAGGTACCGGTGCTTTGGCCGCCTGGAAGGCGCAATGGCCCACCGAGGGTGAAGCCAGGATTGTGTTCCTGAAGAGCAAGTCGGTTCAGACCGAGGGAATTATTTCTGAACGTGTTTGCGTTGAGCGCTTCGTCTTTAAAGAAAGCGAAAGCACGGCCGTGCAACGTCTGCGAGCCGCCGCGAGTCTTGATATTGATGCGACCGCCCGACGCCCGACCATACTCAGCGGAAAACTGATTAGTAATTACCTGAACTTCTTCTACGGCTTCTACGGAAGGTTGAAAGCGCTCACGCGCGCCGCGGTCGTCGTTATTGTCGAGACCATCGATCGTCAAGTTGTTGGAGTACGCCGGACCGCCTGCCACTGCAAATATTCCCGCTTCTTCCGGACTGCCGGCGTGATTGCTTTCCCGATCTTCCGCAAGGTCCCGAGTGGAAAGCGGCTCCTCCGTGATGCCCGGCAAAGTGAACAGGAGATCGAGAGCAGATCTGCTGGGAATCGGTAATGCTTCAATCTCGCGCATGGTCAGGGTTCCGCCAACTACGGTGCGAGTCGTATCGAGCGGCGCTTCGTCAGCCGCGTTGACGGTCACCGGATCCACAGCGAGAGCTTGTGGGAAGAGTTTTAATTCAATGAAAGATGTTTGTCCGGCGAGCAGCAGCAGATCGCTTCTTTCATTCGGCGCAAACCCGTCGGTGGAAATTCGCAAGGCGTAAGTTCCTGGTTCTAGTTGCCGAATTGAGAAGCGGCCATCGTTACCGGCAGTAGCTCTCCGCATAACCCCGGTTCGCCTGAGAGTTGCGATGATCGACGCGCCCGCGATCACAGCCCCATTTTGATCGATAACTCTGCCGTTGATGCTGGCGCCATCAAGATCTTGACCGGAAACCGTAGGCAAACCGAATAAAGTCCAAACTATTATCAATGTGATTTGAAGTGGTGCGAGACGCGACCGCGGTGAGGGCTGCATGTGATTTCTCCTGTGAGGAAGGCACAGCGCGGCTGTGACCTAAGAGAATCGAATTACCGGAAATGTGGCGCAATTAAGCTTTGCCGAATCTCAAAAACATCCGAGCATGCTTGAAGGCGAGCGGAGGCTATCACTATAAAGCAGTCAAGCCAATGTTACCGAGCTAAGTCATGATTTCAGATCGCTGCAAGAGTTCAGTTAGCTGCGCGAGACAGTGCGGCGGCGGATTACGGCGGTCCGGTTGATGCGAACGAGTGCGTCGGAAGTGCCTTCGGCAGGTGGCTCGGTGAAGTTGGTGAACTCTTCGGCGTGGGACTGCAGATAAAGAAAGAAACGCTCAAACTCGTGCTGCATCGCATCCATCTTTTCGCGCATGTTCATGATGATTTCCACGCCAGCGAGATTCACACCCAGGTCGCGCGTTAAAGATAGGATCAATTCGAGCCGCTCGAGATCGGAATCGGTGTAGAGGCGCGTGTTGCCTTCCGAACGGGACGGCTTCAAGAGCCCCTCGCGCTCATAGAGACGCAAGGTCTGCGGGTGAAGACTGTATTGTTCGGCCACCGCGCTGATCGTATATGTCTTTGGCTTCCGCTTCATGTCCTCATTGCCGATTGGCAATCGACCACTTTTCCGATTGCCGATTGCCAAATGCCAAATGCCAAATGGCGTCTTCGGTTACTTACTTTATTTCGGTAGCCTTGCTCCATTCCAAACTCAACTACTGCCCTCGCCAGAGACCAATCGGCAATCGGCAATCGCAAATCGGCAATGTGAATCAATCGCAAATCCCTTTCACTCCAACCCCATCTCGACTCGCGGATTGTCGTCATTCATTTTTGCGTACTGTCGCAGCAACTCCTTCGTTTCTTCCGAAATCACTTTCGGCAGAATCACCTGCACCTCGACAAACTGATCACCTTTCGATCCGGGATTGCGCAAGACGGGCGCACCGCGTTCGCGCAAACGAAATTTTTGCCCCGACTGCGTGCCTGGGGGAATGCGCAGCTGCGCCTTGCCTTCAACCGTTGGCACTTCGATCTTCGCTCCTAATGCAGCTTCCGGCACCGTGATTGGAACGGTGACATAAATATTATCGCCCTTGCGCGTGAAGTGTTTGTGCTTACCCACGTTCGTAATGATGTGCAAATCGCCGGCCGGGGCTCCCATACGTCCGCCTTCACCTTTGCCAGGAATTCTCACGCGAGAGCCGGTCTCCACGCCCGCCGGGATGCGCACCTTTACAGTTTCGGTTTTTGGAAGCGTACCTTTGCCTTTGCATAACGAGCAGGGCGAACGCCGCCGGCCCGTGCCTTCACAGTCAGTACACTCCTGAGCGAAGCGCAAGCGCCCGCCCGATCGCTGGACCTGGCCGGAGCCTTTACATGTTGGACAGACCATCACCGGTCCACCGATGTCGCCTGCGCCATTGCAGCGCGTACACTGCTCGGACCGGTTTACTGTGATGTTTGTGGTTAAGCCTTGCAGCGCTTCTTCGAACGAGAGCGCAAGCGGCATTTCGATGTCGGCGCCACGCTTAGGCTGCGGCCGCGGAGGTTCGTGCTCTTTCGCGGCGCCACCGCCGAAAAGATCGGAAAAGATGTCTTTGAAACTTGTGCCGCTGGCGGCGCCCGAACTTGTGCCCCAATCGAATCCGGTAAAGTCGAAACCCGGTGCAGCGCCGCCACTCGTACTGCCTGGTGACGCACCGCGCGCAGCAGCGTCAGCAAGATTGTCGGAATACTGACCGAAGCGATCGTAGACGGCCCGCTTCTTCGGATCGGAAAGGACGTCATGAGCTTCGGTCGTTAGCTTGAAACGTTCTTCGGACGCCTTATCTCCTGGATTGACGTCAGGATGATACTTACGGGCGAGCCGGCGATAGGCCTTTTTAATTTCTTCAGGCTTGGCATCGCGCTTCACGCCGAGCGTTTGGTAGTAGTCCTGTTTCGCCATCGCTAATCACCGGGACCCGAACGCCAATTGCCGATTGCCGATTGATCAGTTAACTCTCATCGCGCCTGAACTTCAGCTTCGAACTCGAGTCACTGACCAATCGGCAATTGGATCTTAAGTCGTCAACTGTATTTACTTCTTATCATCCACATCGACGTATTCAGCGTCGATGACATTGTCCTCACCCGAACCCGAGCCTGAAGCGGCTCCAGCTGCAGAGGCCTGATCGGCTCCCTCGTGCGTTTCTGCGGCGTCCGGGGCCGGTGCCTGCTGATACAAAGCCTCCGCCAATTTATGCGAGGCCGCCTGCAGGTTATTGAATGCATCATTCAACTTATCGACGCCGCCTTCCTGCAATGCAGTCTTGCCCTGGGCAATCGCCGTTTCTACTTCGGAAGCCACGCTGCCGGCTTTCTCGCGGTTCTCGCTCAGAGTTTTTTCCATCTGATAGACCAGACCGTCGAGGCGGTTGCGCGCTTCAATCTCTTCGCGCTTCTTGGCATCGTCAGCGGCATGCGATTCAGCATCACGCATCATCTTGTCGATCTCGTCCTTGTTGAGACCTGAGGACGAGGTAATCGTAATCTTCTGTTCGCGCCCTGTACCCATATCCTTCGCTGACACGTTAACAATGCCGTTCGCATCGATATCAAAAGTTACCTCGACTTGCGGCATGCCTCGCGGTGCCGGCGGAATGCCTATGAGGTGAAACTTGCCTAAGGTGCGATTGTCCCCGGCCATCTGTCGCTCACCCTGGAGCACATGGACCTCGACGGATGTCTGATTGTCCGAAGCCGTGGAAAAGATTTCCGACTTTCGCGTGGGAATGGTGGTATTGCGTTCAATCAACTTCGTGAACACTCCGCCAAGAGTCTCAATTCCCAAGCTGAGCGGAGTGACGTCGAGCAGCAGAATGTCAGTCTTTTCACCAGACAACACGCCTGCCTGCACAGCCGCGCCGATAGCCACGACTTCGTCAGGATTCACGCTTTTGTTCGGCTCTTTTCCGAATAACTCACGGACGATCTCCTGAACTTTCGGGATGCGGGTAGAACCGCCCACGAGCACGACTTCATCAATCTTCTTGGAATCAAGGCCCGCGTCTTTGAGGGCCTGTTCAACCGGGCCACGCAAACGCTGCAGGATCGGCTCGGCCAACTGCTCGAAGCGGGAGCGCGTCAGTTTCATTGCGAGGTGTTTCGGTCCAGACTGATCAGCTGTAACGAACGGAAGATTGATCTCAGTCTCCATGGTGCTGGAGAGCTCAATCTTTGCTTTCTCCGCCGCCTCTTTCAGGCGCTGCAAAGCCATCTTGTCGCTCGAAAGATCGATTCCCTGATCGCGCTTGAACTCTTCAATGATCCACTCAATGAGGCGTTCATCAATGTCGTCGCCTCCCAAGTGAGTGTCACCGTTGGTCGACTTAACTTCCACGACGCCTTCGCCCACTTCCAGGATTGAAACGTCGAAGGTGCCGCCGCCAAAGTCGAAAACAGCAATCGTTTCGTCGCCTTTTTTATCAAGACCGTAGGCGAGGGCCGCGGCAGTCGGCTCGTTAACGATACGCATGACTTCCAGACCGGCGATCTTGCCTGCGTCTTTGGTCGCTTGCCGTTGCGAGTCATTGAAGTAAGCCGGCACCGTGATGACAGCCTTGTCGACCTTGTGGCCAAGGTAGTCTTCGGCAGACTGCTTCATCTTTTGCAGGATGATCGCGGAGATCTCCGGTGGACTCCATTCCTTCCCGCCGGCAGCAATACGGACATCGCTGCCCGCAGCCTGAACTTTGTAGGGGACCTGCTTGATTTCTTCCGTCACTTCGTCGAAGCGGCGGCCCATGAATCGTTTGATTGAATAAATAGTGTTTTCAGGGTTAGTGACAGCCTGGCGCTTGGCCACCTGGCCTACCAGACGGCTGCCGTCCTTGGTGAAAGCCACGACTGAAGGGGTCGTGCGCCCACCCTCTGAATTAGGAATTACTGTCGGCTCGCCACCTTCCATAACAGCCACCACAGAGTTTGTGGTTCCAAGGTCAATACCAATAATCTTGCTACTCATCTTATTATTTTCTCCAAAACCCGGTTTCGGCCTGGGTATTTCGCCTCTAGACTCGCATTTCGCGAGCTCTTTAACTTAACCAGCACACCAGCTTACCCAGTCCGGTTGAATGCCGGGTTAATATAATACCTGAGTGTAGCGCTGTCAACTTTGATGATGACGTTCGGAGGCTGGTTAGGATGGGTTCCCGGGAGGGTCGGATTCGGAGTGTGACGCTGGCTGGTTACGCCGATCCTCATTCAGAAGTTTTGAGGCAAAAAAGACGTAATGGGCGCCGGAAAGCAGGGCCAAGGTGAAGACAACGACGTAAAGTGTCGGCAGATAATAGCCCGTCCCGTAGGGAAAGCTGGCCGCGAAGATGATTATGGCGATGGCGACGATCTGAACGGTTGTATTCAGCTTACCTAGCCAGGAAGGACGAAAGCCGCGGAAACCAGTCATGATGTTAATTGCGGCCGCGCCGACCACGATAAAGACGTCCCGGCTGATGACCGCCACAGTAACCCAAAAAGGAACTGGTAAATGGCCAGGCAGGGGTTGGGGAAAGACGCTCCGCATCGAGAGCACGACGAAGGCCGTCACCAGCATCAATTTGTCGGCTATAGGATCGAGGACGGTGCCGAGCTGAGAACGCTGATCAAAGCGGCGAGCAAACAAACCGTCGAGACCGTCGGTGACGCCGGCGAGTACGAAAGCTGCCAGGGCCAGCAAGAATCGTTGATAGAAAAGCAGTGTTACAAAGACGGGTATCAAAACCATCCTGAAGATGGTTAACAAGTTCGGAACGGTAATAATTCGGGACGACATTACGTCGTGATTGGGTGTGGCAGTCAGCTTGTTTCCAAGTGCCACGGCTTCGTGGTCAAGTGGGGTTTACGCGGGACGACGTAACTCTAAGAGCGATACTTCAGGCGGACAGCCGTAACGAATCGGAAGTACGACAGTGCCGACGCCGCGCGTGACGTAGATCTGCGTCTCACCTTGACGCCCGAGTCCGCGAAGAAGGCGTCGCCGCGGTCTTCCCGAGGCAGATTGTTCTGAGCGGAACTTCACCTGCCCGCCATGAGTGTGCCCACTCAGAATGAAATCAACGTTAGCTCGAGCTGCGCGTCGCAAAATTATCGGGTTATGGGCCAGCAGAAGTTTCATTTCACTTTCGCGGGCGCCGGCCAGTGCGAGTGACAGATCTTCCAAGCCGACCATGGTGTCGTCGACTCCCGCAAGCCAGAAAGCCTCACCATTACGCTCGAAGCGCATTCCTTGATTTACCAGGACAGTGATGCCCTCGGCGCGAAACAGGTCAGTAATCAAAGCTGCATCGGTCCAGTGATCGTGATTACCCAGAACTGCGAAGACTCCATAACGAGCTTGGAGACGACCCAAGATTTCAGCACACGGAGCTGCGTACCGGCGGTCATGTGAAATGTAATCTCCAGTCAAGGCAATGATATCTGGTTTGAGACGGTTTGCTGTTTCAACCGCGCGCTCAATCTGCTCCCTACTCGTAAAGGGACTATGGTGAATATCGGAAAGGTGAACGACGCGAAAACCGTCAAACCCTGGCGGCAACTTTGCTAACTCAATTGCGTGGTGCTCGACGGTAAGCAGGAAAGGTTCCGTCAAAGCTGCGCGAGCAGTTTGACTAAGGCTGAGAGCGAGGGCGCGAAGAGGAGTGTCGGCTAGCTTAGGCGTGAACACAGGTCGCCTACGAGGCTTCAGTCGAAGTTGAGTTGTCATTTTGTAAGATTGCCGCTTTTCGATTTGAGCCTTTCTGCCAAAATCAGCCCAAACGAACGGGGCGCATTATAGTGATCGACCCCGTTACTCGCAAATTCCCAAAAGTTATTTCTATTAGAACCCTTGCACCCTACCTTAGATCGGCTTCGAAGAGGGCCGGATAATGTTACAAAAACTTTGCGAAAGTCTTAATATTTGCTTGACAGGTCACAATAGTTCCGTATAATTTCCCACACTGTCACGTTAATCTGATCTTTCAACTATGTTTGGTTAGCAAAAGATCCTGCTAAGCGGCGACTTTTTTACAATATCGGCTTTATCTCGCCCGCAAGAATGCACCGCCTAGCCCGTGAGGTCGCCCCCAAATGACGATCTCGTCCCCTTTGCCAGCGCCACACGATTTACCCGAACCTGCCAGAAACTCGGCCCCGCCAGAAATGACGGGGCCGTTCTCTTTTTACCATGCAACCTCAATTAGTTTCTCACGCTCGAAATCTCTCTTTCGCTTAACTCACCGGAAGCTGCCGCAGTTGGCGTCCGCGGCACTTCTCTGCCGGCCATTGAAGCAAATAGTTGCTCGTACTGATCGACCACATGCTCCCAATCATAGTTCTGTTGCACTCGCAGCTGCGCCCGGTTGCGATACGAGTGGACCAGAGATCCGTCGCGCAGGACGCGCTGCAGTTTCTGAGTCAGGTCAACTTCGTCGGCGTAAGGAATGCCGGCGTCGCCAACGGCCTCAATATTCTCCGGAGTCGCGAGCGTAAGAACGCAGTTGCCGTAGCCCATCGCTTCCAGCAAAGCCGGGTGGGTCCCGCCCACTTCGGTGGCGTGCACATAGCAATAGGCGTTTTGTTGGAGTGCTCGATAGTCCTGGCCAAAAACGAAACCGGTAAAAATTATCCGCCGGTCGCCGCGGGCTCGCTCCTTCAAATCATTGATGTATTCATGCGCGTAAGGAGCGTCACCAACAACAAGTAATCGATAAGCAGTGCGAACTTTCTTGAATGCCTCGATCACCATCCGCGCATTGTTCTCCGGTTCCAGCCGCGAAACGTAGAGCACATATCTATTAGGCTCAACCCGCCAACGTCGCACCGCCGGGCGATCTGGTTTTCTTTCGACTTCCGCCCCGTAGGCGATCATTGTTGATTGCGCATGGTATCTAGCCGCGTAGTAGTCCTGAATCACTTTGGCGTCAGTGACAGTGACGTTCGGGAGGATCGTAGAGAGACGTTCAGCAAGCACGTAGTACTTCTGAGCCAGCCAGTTCCACTTCTTTCGTTTATGTTCGAGCCCGTCAACATTGATTGCCACAGGAGTTCCAGTACCCCGCAAAATAGAGGCAAAGGGCGCGTTGGCCGCGTTGCAGATCAACGCGGCATCGAACCGCGAGGGCACCGCATGCAGCGCTGACAGAAAGCCGTGCACAACCGTATCGAAGTATTTGTGCCGAATCGTGGGCAGTACTTTTAGGCGGACACCGTGGTATTCAAGCTGGCGGGGAGAAACATAGTGGGCGCGGCAATACACAGTCACGTCGTGCCCGCGCGCTACGAGCCGGGTAGATAAATGTTCTGCAAAAGTCTCGAAGCCACCATAGCTGGCAGGAATGCCGCGGGTGCCAAGGATCGCGATGCGCATACTTTTGTCAGCAGCCAATTTGGGGGGTTCTAAGGAAGCCTCTGTTTCCGCGCCTCTAAGCTGTGAGCAGCAGGTTTATTATCGGCGGCGCGTTCATAAACTTCAAGAGTTCGTTTCGCCGTTTCATGCCATCTGAACAAGCGCGAACGATTCAAGCCTTTGACGCTCAGCTCTTCACGAAGGTCCGCATTATTTAACACCTCTGACAGCGCCGACGATATTGCGTCAGGATCGAGTGGATCGACCAGGATTCCAGCATCGCCGACAACTTCTACAAGGCTGGTGCGGTTTCCAGTGATCACCGGCACTCCACACTTCATTGCTTCTAGCGGCGGTAGACCAAACCCTTCAAAGAAGGAAGGGTAGACAAAGCAACTAGCTCCGGAATAAAGCGCGGGCAGGTCAGCGTCCGGCACATAGCCGGTAAGAATTATCGAATCGCCAAAACCGCTCTCGCGAATCGAGCGCAGAGTTTCCTCGAACAACCAGGCTTGGCGACCAACAATTACAAGCCGGGGATGTGTGCCTTGCGGATCCTTTCGCCGCAACTGAGCGTAGGCCGAAATCAGCCGGCTAAAATTCTTCCGTGGCTGAATCGATCCAACTGTGAGGATGTAGTCTCCAGCTATTCCGTAAGTATGTCGTACGCGTTGCAGTTCTCTTTCGTCAGTGACTGGAGCAAAGCGATCGGCGGCCGCAAGGGGGATGGCCGTCACCTTTTCGGGTGCAATGCCATAGGTCGCGATAATATCGGCTTTCGCATGTTCGGAAAGGGCCAGAATGTGAGTCGCCTTGCGCGCAGACCGCCGCACTGTTAAGCGCAGCTGGGCCCGGCTGCGACGCTTGAACGTTTCCGGAAGATGTTCAAAGGAAAGGTCGTGAATACTGACTACGACCGGACAAGGCGCGAAAGGTGGAGCTGTAAACTGAACGTGCAGCACATCAACAGGATTTTTTCTGAGCTCAGCACTGAGCGTCAGCGGAACGCGAATGAGGGGGGTGTGCGGACGAGTCTGACGAACGATGAAATTGGGCCAGCGATGCGAAAACTTATCAACAGCTTCCTGGCGGGTTACATAGAGAGTGTATTCGTTGACTGAGTCGATCGCAGCTAGCGCTTCAATCAGGTTAGTCGCGTAACTCTCGTTCCCGCCCAAGCCGGTGCCGACTGCATGGGCATCTATAGCGATCCGCAAAGTCAGCTCCCGGTCACATCTGAACCAAGGCGGAGAAACCGCGGCCGGTTCTACTTAACCTTGCCAGCAGCGGACGCAGCAGAATCTTTTGCCTGCTGGCCGCGAGTGTCGCGTTCGCGAATGCGCGCTGCTTTGCCACGCAGCTCGCGGAGATAATAAAGTTTTGCGCGACGGACCCGGCCACGCTTGATCACATCAATGTGATCGACAATGGTGGCATGGAGCGGAAAGATTCTTTCGACGCCGACACCAAAGCTGGTTTTGCGGACCGTGATGGTTTCGCGAGCACCGCCGTGCTTACGAGCGATAACCACGCCTTCAAATGCCTGAAGTCGTTCCTTGGTCTCGGATTCCTTGATCCGCACGTGGACGCGTACGGTGTCGCCCGGCTGAAATTGCGGCAGCTTGTCGCGCAATTGTGTTTTCTCAATTCCGTCTAGTCGATTCATTTCATCACTCCACTAAAAACTCAAATTCTGAATCCGCAATCCCAAATAACCAGCCTGGGATCACTTAACTTTGCTCAACAGATCCGGACGATTTCGGCGCGTCTTTTCCAGCGCTTTTTCTTGGCGCCACCGGGCAATCTCCGCGTGATTACCGGTTAACAAAACATCAGGCACTTTCAAACCACGCAATTCTGGCGGTCGAGTGTAGTGCGGATAGTCCAGGATGCCTTTCGAAAATGATTCATGCTCCGCTGACGTCTCGCTGCCCAAAGCTCCGGGCAATAAACGAACAATCGCATCAATAACAACTAAGGCCGCCGGCTCGCCTCCCGAAAGCACATAGTCACCGATCGAAACTTCATCGGTAACCAGACCTTCAACCACCCTTTCGTCCACGCCTTCGTAGCGGCCGCAGAGCAAAACAACGTGGGTTGCGCTACTCGCGAAGTCCTGTGCCAGTTGCTGCGTAAATACTCGCCCCTGGGGCGATAGCAAAACGACTCGCGTCTCAGCCGGATAATCAACTCGTTCGCTCTTGCCCGTCAGCGCTCCGACCGCGGCAAAGACGGGCTCAGGCTTAAAAACCATACCGTCGCCACCGCCAAAAGGTCGATCATCAACCGAGTGATGCTTGTCGGTGGCCCAGGCGCGTAAGTCGTGCGCCTTTATTTCAACCAGATCCGCAGTTCGTGCTCTGCGAATGATTCCATAGTCAAACGCCTCGCGAAAGAAGTCGGGGAAGATCGTGACTATGTCAAAGCGCAGCACGATGCTAAATCAACCTACAATTCCAACAAGCCCGGGGGCGGATCGATTCGAATCTTCCGTTTGGAAATATCGACGTCGAGAATGATCGATTCAACGAGAGGGATCAAACGACTGACTCCGTCCGCGTCGACAACAGCAAGCATTTGAATCTCTCCGCCGAGGCGCATTACCTCTTTGACCGTTCCAACCTGAACGCCGTCGTTGCTCTCAACCAGACAGCCTTCCAATTCCCAGTCGAAAAAATAACCTTCTTCAAGGTCAACTCGCTCGGCTTCCGGAACGGCGAAGTCAAAACCGACAAGCTTTTGGGCGTCCTCAATCGAGTCGAAGCCTGCAAACTTCAAAACTATCCGGCCCTGTTGGAACCAGTGGTTTTCCAGTTCGACAGGATTTCGGTTGCCCTCCGGACTAACTGCTATCAAGGAGCTAATGTCAGCGAAGCGACCCGGAAAGTCCGTCAGAAGCTCGGCGACCAATTCGCCTTTAAGACCTCGTGTCTTTACGGCGCGAGCGACGATGACCAAATCGAGGTCGTCTAAGCTCGGCTGCTTCATTCGACAATTTCTAAAACGAAGCGATGCTTGCGCTTCAAACTAACCGCGTGCGTCAACGATCTCAGCGCACGCACCGTACGGCCTTGCTTCCCAATCACCTTGCCCATGTCGTCCGGTGCTACTCGCACTTCGAGGAGGGTCGCACCATTGCGGTCGATCTCGCGCACGTCGACCGCCTCAACATCGTCGACCAACGCCTTAACAATCATCTCCACGGTCTCTTTCATGTGCGTTCGAATTCAAATTCGCGCCAAGCCGTGGCGGCCTGGGCGGCTGCTTCCGCTTTGGTGCTGGCTTTGATTAGCTGTCCGACTGTGTCTGTCGGCTGGGCTCCCTTTCCGATCCAGTAGCGCACGCGATCCATCTTGAGCTTGATCTCGGCGGGCTGACGTGTCGGGTTATACGTCCCTACGTTCTCGAGATAGGCTCCATCGCGCTTTGATTGTTTCTCCTTCACCACCACGCGGTATGAAGGACGCTTCTTCGCGCCGGTGCGCATTAATTTAATAGCTAACAAGTGCTTCTCCTCCGTAACATCAAATGCTTTGTTATCGTCGTTTCTTTCGTTTCTTCTTCTTTAGTTTTTTTCGCGATGGCCCAGCGGGTGACTGTTGCTCACCGCCGTTGCCTTCCATTGCCATCCCGCTTAGATCCGGCATCCCAGTCATGCGCCGCATCATTTTGCTTTTCAGGCCGCCGCCGCCAAACATCCCCGATCCGCTCAGCTGCCTCATCATCTGGCGCATTTCCGTGTACTGCTTCACCAGTTGATTAACTTCGGCTACAGACGTTCCCGATCCTCTGGCGATGCGCCGCCTTCTGTTCGCATTCAGGATCTTGTGGTCGGTCCTTTCCTGCCAGGTCATCGAGTCGATAATCGACTCAGTCCGCTTCAACTCCGTCTCCATCTGCTTGGTCTGTTCCTCATCAAGCCGAGGCATCCCCATTCCGCCCAGCAGCTGATCCGGCAACAGCTTCATGATTTTTGAGACAGAGCCAAGCTTTTTGACTTGCCGCAATTGCGAGCGAAAATCATCCAGAGTGAATTCATTCTTCTGGAGCTTCTTAAGCTGCGCCTCGGCTTCGTCCTGATCTACTTTTGACTGGACCTCTTCAATCAGCGACAAGACGTCGCCCATTCCCAGAATTCGCTGGGCAATTCGGTCCGGATAGAAAGGATCAAGCGCGTCGTACTTTTCGCCGACGCCGACAAACTTCACCGGCTGGCCAATGACCTGTTTGATGGAGAGTGCCGCACCGCCGCGCGCATCGCCGTCCATCTTTGTAAGAACGACTCCGGTGATGCCTACGCGTTTGTGAAACTCTTCTGCGGAACGAACCGCGTCCTGACCAGTCATCGCGTCCGCGACAAACAAGATTTCGACGGGATGCGTTTCCTGCTTGATCCGTTCCAGCTCCACCATCAACTCATCGTCGATATGAAGTCTTCCGGCGGTATCGATCAGAAGGGTGTCGAATCCAGTCTGTTGCGCGTGCTTGTAAGCTTCGCGAACGAGAGTAAGCGGATCGTTCGTTTCAGGATGTTCAAAGATCTGCTGGCCAGTCGCTTTAGCGATGACCTTTAATTGCTCGCGCGCGGCGGGACGATAAACGTCAACTGAAACCAGGAGCGGCTTTCGGTCCTGGTTCTGAGCCAGCCAGCGAGCGATTTTTCCTGTGGAAGTTGTCTTGCCGGAACCTTGGAGTCCGACAATCATCACCACATTGGGAATCTGTCTGGTAAAAACCAGCCGTGACGACTGGCCACCCAGCAAGTCAACAAGTTCGTCGTAAACTATTTTGACGACTTGTTCGGAAGGCTTAAGATCCTGCCAAACTTGGGCGCCTTCGGCCTTCTCTTTAACCGAAGCAATAAAGTCCTTCGCGACTTTGTAATTGACGTCAGCTTCCAGTAGCGCAAGTCGAATTTCCCGCAGGGCCGCCTCAACGTGTTCCTTCGTGAGCACGCCCTCGCCCCGCAGATTCTTGAGGGTTCGCTTTAGCTTGTCCGACAGCGACTCAAACATACATCCCTAGGCGAATTCCGCGCTTACGACGGAAACGGCAAGAATAGCGACGGGTCTGAGGAGTGTCAAGTTTACAACCACGCTAAGTTTTACTTGTAGTTTGAGTTAACGATGGCACGGAAACTATTGATTGATCCGCGCCGTTCGCGAAAATCAGTGTCCTTCCGGCTCCAATTGCGGCCGAGGTTCCACACTTTCTAACTGTAACTATATAGACGCCCTTTAGAGCATGTGTTAAATTTAACTCGTTTAGAATTAATAAGGCGTTGCGGCCAAACGGGCGCTTTTCCAACCTTCCGCTCTTCACAGCAGTAAGCAGTATGAAACAAGTCGTTGATTGCGACTTTACTGAAGGTTAAATGGCTAAACGTGTGCGTTCGGGACCTGGCGGTCCTGAAAAAGAAGAGACCGCAGAGGGGCGAAGTGTCGTTGACCTCGCCGATGCTCGCGTTCGTCTGCGCTCAAAGAACCCTACAAATGAAGCTCTGATTCAGGAATTGGACGAGGTACGCTCCCTTCTCGATCAGGGGCTTTCCACTGAAGCCCGGACGCGTCTTACCTCCCTGATCTCGGCCGCACGAAATAATCCCACTGTTTTGGCCCTGGCCCGCTGCGCCTTATCCGCCGCACTGGAAATGCAAGGAAGGTATCGAGAGTCGCTGACTGCGGTGGCGATGTATGAGACTCCCGAATCTCAAGCCAAGCTCGATCCCGAAACTGTTTGCAGCTTGCGCGTGCAAATCGGTCTCGCCCACAACCACAACGGCGATCATCCAAAAGCAATTTCAAATCTGAAAGCGGTGCTCCGCGAGTTTTCAGAAGGTGGATCCGAAGCCAAACTCGGCCCCATCTACGGAGCTCTCGCTCGGGTGTATCGAACAATCAGCGAGTATCCGATCGCCCGCGATTACGCTCAACGCGCTCTGGATCAGTATCGGCAGACGGGGGATTGGCGCGGTCTGGCGGAGTCTTATTTCGGGATAGCCATCGCCGATAGTCATGAAGGGAAATACGAATCGAGCCTGGAGAACTTCGAACAAGCTCTCAAACTAATTGGAGATAACCCCGCCAGTTATACCCTCGGTCGCATTTACGCCAACATGGCCGGCGCCTGCTGGTTTCTCAAGCGCCCGCTCGAAGGCATTCGCTTTCTCGAGAAGGCAATCAACTATTACGAACGCACGGATCACAAGACCAGCGCAGCCGACGGCTACAATAATCTCGGTATCAATCTGATTCTGATCGGACAGTGGGGGCGGGCGCAGGAAGCTCTTGAGCGCGCCCTCTCGCTGGCCTCTGAGATCGACGAACGCGGCGCAAAAGTGCCGATGATTCTTGATTCGCTCGGCGAGCTCAGCATGCTTCGCGGCGATCTCGAGGAAGCACAATCGTATTTAGAGCGCGCAGTCGCCCTCGCTAATGAGAATGGTAATAAGTGGTATGCCGGTCAGGCCTTGCGGACACTCGGCCGCTGCTACCTCGCGATCGAAGATGAGGAGCGCGCGCTCTCGAAGGGCTTGGAAGCACTCGCCATCGCCGAAAGCATTGGCGATCGCCAGGCTATTTGCGAATCGCGTCTGCTGGTCGCCGAAGCGCACTTGCGCCACAACGATATCGGTGAGTGCTCCAAGGAGCTGCAGAAGGTTCAAGCGGAAGTTACCGACTCGACCACCGATTTAGGTTTTGCCGGAGAAGCGCAACGATTGCTAGGCGTGTTGGAAATGGTCCAGTCCGACGCTACTGCGGCAGCACAGCACTTCGGGAGCAGCGTTTCGATTTTCGACATGCTGGGCGATCGTTATCGCGCCGCGCGCGCCCACTACGAACTCGGACGTGCTTACTCAATCAGTCAGCCGCATCGCGCCGCAGAGCAGCTCTCACGAGCGACCAATACATTTCGCGAGTTAGGCGCACGTCTCGATCTTGCGCGCGCGGAAGAGGCACTCGATAACCTTGACCAAACAACACCTGAACCGAGTCTGGAACACTCGGCGCTGACGCAGCTTTTAACTTTGCGCCTCGCGGAAGCAGTTGCTTCTCGCGAGCTGCTGCTGCGCGAACTCGCAGCGATCATGCGCCAGGAAACCACCGCACAACGTGTCCTGATAAGCGAACAAGGTGAACATCGTCGTCCGCGCGTGGTGATTGCTCACGGTTGCACGCCTGCTGACGCAACTAAGATCGCTGAAGAGGTGGAACAGCTCGATACTGACCAGGATCGCGATCGCTACGCCAAGAAACATGATGCAGCCATCATTCCTTTGCGCTCGTCAAACGCGCCCACCGCAACACTCTATATCTACCCGCGTAATCGGAGCCGGTTGCCCGGCGGAATGTCGATGGAGCCCCTCCTCCGCGTAGTTGGCTTAGGGATGGACGTATGTGCTTTGCGAGCAGGAGCACAAAAAGGCACCGGTTTGCAGCAGCCAGACGAACTTGCAGGCGCGAGTTTGATGCCGGGATTCATTCATTCCAGTCCGGCGATGACTCGCCTCGTGGAAGAAGTTCACAAGATTCGCTCGTCAGATGTAACTGTCCTCGTAACCGGGGAATCTGGTACGGGTAAGGAATTAGTCGCTCGCGCAATTCATGCGTTGTCGTCGCGCCGCGCGAAGGTGTTCGTTCCCTTCAATTGCACGGCAGTACCGAAGGAGTTGTCCGAGGGCTACCTTTTTGGATACCGCCGCGGCGCCTTCACTGGCGCAGTAACTGATTCGCAAGGCGTCATTCGCACTGCAGCAGGAGGCACGCTTTTCCTCGATGAAATTGGCGATCTGCCGCTCGACTTGCAGCCAAAGCTTTTGCGCTTTCTTCAGGAAGGTGAAATTCAACCGCTTGGGGAACAACGGCCAATCAAAGTCGATGTCAGAATCATCGCCGCCACAAATAGCGATTTAGAGGAAATGGTAGCGCAGGGACGTTTCCGAGAAGATCTCTACTACCGCCTCAATGTGATCCGGCTGCGCGTTCCGCCGTTACGTGAGCGGCGTTCGGAGATTCCGACGATCGTTAACTATTACATCAATCATTACGGCGCGAAGTTTGGACGAAAGGACGTTCAGATCACGCCTCCGGCCGTCGACCTGTTGATGGTCTTTGATTGGCCGGGCAACGTGCGGCAACTTTGCAACGAGATCCAGCGCATCGTGGCGCGCGCAGAAGAAGGCGCCGTGATTACGCCAGAACAGCTTTCCCCGGAATTGAAACGCACTTCGGCTCCTATCTCGCATGGAGCAGCGGCTTCAACCCTGGCATCGATGCCTTCAGCTTCAATGCAGAACCTCACACTCGCTGACGCTTTGCAGGAAGTCGAGCGGCGCATGATCTCTGAAGCGCTGCGCAAGCATGGCGGCAACATCTCCCGTGCTGCTCGTGAACTCGGACTCACCCGCCGTGGCCTCTACCTCAAACTCGAGCGCTACCAACTCAGCGCGAGTGCTTAACTCGCTTCTCACCAACCTGGCACAATAACCATTCCTGCATTCCCTTCAAAGCGAACAGCAGCCGCGAAGGTCGCTGGGCAGGGCGTCCAGCCATTTGGAACAAATGTTTCACCTGTTCGCTTACAACTCGGAACGGTTCATGGAGAGCTACCACAAGCGAAGCAACGTCGAAACGACGTTCAGCATGATCAAGGCAAAGTTTGGCGACTCGCTGCGCAGCAAGACCAAAACCGCGCAAATCAATGAGGCTCTTTGTAAGGTGAGTCACAATATTTGCTGCCTCATAAAATCTATCTTCGAGCTAGGGATTGAGCCGAACTTTTGGGCGCAAGAGTCTTAATTCTTGCGCTTTCGTCGCTCGCGTCTCATCAGCAAAACAAACGCGATAGCGACAACCACAACAATGCCAACACACACAAAAAGAGCTATGTCAGATATTCCAACGCTCCAATCAATAGTCGATTGGGCAAACAACGGAGTGGTGATCGCTCTCGCCGTGTCCTTTATCGCGGGCGGCGCAAGTATCTTTTTAAGTAAGCGACTCGGGAGATTGAAAGACGAACAGTATGCCCATGAGAAACAGGCTTCTGATGAAAAGGTTGCGGCATTAGAACTGCGAGCGCAGGAACTTGCGCGGCAAAACCTTGAAATGCGGTCAGTGGTTGCCAACCTCGAAAAGGAAGCCGCTGACGCTAAGCGAGCATATCTTGAGCTCCAATTGCGAGAGCGTAAGAGGGTGCGACGTTTGACACCTGAACAAGCACACAAACTGCGCGAGTTCTTTAAGGGTAAGGACATCCCCGCTAAGCGGATAGAATTACAGTACCCGGTAGGAAACAATGAGGCATATAACTTTGGTGATGATTTATTTATGAATGTACTGATGGGTCTGAATTGTGAGGCTACAAAACCTATACCCCACCCTTAGTGATCGAGCGTACTTTGACGTAGCGGTTGAGGCTCGAAGTATCGAAAGGGGAACCGCTGCAAGTCTGCTTGGACAGGCCTGACTGCCGCTGGAATTGCTTCGTCCGGGGTGTCGCAAAATCTCAACGTACCAGAAGGTACGGTGGTTCTTTTTATCGGCCCACCATTGGCTAAGCCTCTTCCTGAATAAAAGAAAGTTGACCCATAAGTCCGAATCCTGACCCAGCAGTCAGGCCAGAATCCGACATTTAGGGCAAAGCCGGCCCACTGGCCCTTGCACAAGAAGTCAGCGATTCGGGGTAGTTGCGATGAGATTGCGGCCCGTAAAGGGCCGCCAGTTAATAGCCACGCCCGTGAGGGCGTGGGCTTGACCGTCCATCAAAACACGGAGCGCCGAAGGTGCGACAGTGACGTCCTTTCGTAAACCCTTCAGCCACGACTATTTGAAACTGTCGCACCTTCGGCGCTATAACTCGTTTGGGCTGCACTTCCCACGCCCTCACGGGCGTGGCTATTGAC
>JBPCMI010000094.1:0-25748 GCA_051002415.1 Pyrinomonadaceae bacterium | reverse complement strand
AGTCAGGCCATCATTGTCATCGCGTATATCGCGCGCTTTGTGACGATAGCTGCACTGATACTAGCGGCGAGCGTGCGACAAATCCCCTCGTCTTTCGAGGAAGCCGCTGAAGTAGCTGGTGGAAGCTGGCTTCGCACTCTTGCTCAAATCGTGTTGCCGAACATCCGCCACGCCGTAGTGGCAGCTTGGCTCGTTTCGTTCATTCTTGCGGTGGGCGAACTTGGAACAACAATCCTCGTGGCCCCGCCGGGCGAATCCACTTTGCCAGTACGCATCTACACCTTGATAGCTAACACTCCATCCTCTGAAGTGGCGGCTCTCGCGTTGATGGAAGTTGGCATCATTCTCGTTCCACTTACTGTGTTAGCTCTTCTGACGCGCGCCGGAGTACAGCATCGAGGAGAGCGTAGTGGCTAACTCTTTCATCCAACTCGCGGCAGTAACGAAGCGGTTCGGTAACGGCACGGTCCTTGATCGACTCTCGCTCGACGTGGGTGAAGGCGAGGTTGTAGCGCTGTTAGGCCCGAGCGGTTGCGGAAAGACGACCACCCTTCGTCTGATCGCTGGGTTGGAGACGCCGGATGAGGGGGAGATATGGATCGCTGGCGAGCGTGTGGCTGCTGAAGGCCACAACCTATCGCCGCCCCGCGCCCGGGGTATCGGTTTCGTTTTTCAGGATCTTGCTTTGTGGCCACATATGACAGTTGAAGGCAATCTGGAATTCGTCTTAGCATCAGCTCCTTTGAAGAGGCCCCAGCGCCAACAGCGAATTGACGAAGTGTTACGACTGGTCCACGCCCTGCCTTTTGCCAAAAGATATCCGGCCCAACTCTCGGGCGGCGAGCAGCAACGCGCGGCCATCGCGCGGGCCATCGTAGGCCGCCCGCATTTGCTATTACTCGATGAACCTATGTCGAGTCTTGACTCCGACCTGAAGGCATCTTTATTGCACGAGCTTGCAACCCTCCAAAAAGCGTTGAAAATTACAACTGTTTACGTGACCCATAATCGGGAAGAAGCGTCAGCCCTGGCCGACCGAATCGTATCGATGTATAGCGGACGCCTCAAGTTGTAAAAAAGGTGCAAAACCCAAGTCCCGAAACCGAAAGTAGAACCCGCTCTAAAACTCGGAAGGTCTCCTTCGCGGAAGCTTTTCGCTTTTGGATCAAGCTGGGCTTCATAAGTTTCGGCGGACCGGCTGGACAGATCGCGATCATGCACCGCGAACTTGTTGAGCGACGCAGGTGGATTTCGGAAGAAAGATTTCTCCACGCGCTGAACTACTGCATGTTGCTGCCCGGGCCTGAGGCACAGCAACTGGCGATCTACATCGGCTGGCTATTGCACCGCACATGGGGAGGCATCGTCGCTGGCGCTTTCTTCGTGATCCCTTCCATCTTCGTCCTGCTAGTGCTGTCCTATATATATGCCGCTCACGGCAACGTTCCCGCAGTGGCCGGCGTGCTTTCAGGTTTCAAGCCGATTGTGGTTGCTATCGTAGTCGAGGCAGTAATAAAAATTGGCGGCAAGGCAATAAGACGATGGGCGCACTTTGTCATTGCCGCGATCTCATTTGTCGCTATTTATTTCCTTCAGATTCCTTTCCCTGTAATCGTGTTCCTCGCTGCCATCGTTGGGCTGTTCGGCGTACGACACTTGCCGAAAGTCTTTGGCTCCGCTCCGCCGACGACCAAAGAAGCTGACAGGAAAACGGAAGGTGAAGGCGACTTGACCGAAGAGATTCCCCTTCTCATTGATGACCACGCACCGCCGTCGGCACATACTCTTCCGAACAGAATACGTACTTTCAAAATCCTTGCTGTCGGCCTCGCGCTTTGGATATTGCCGCTCTTGGCACTGATTGCCTGGCGGGGATGGGGAAGCCTGCACGCTCAGGAATATCGTTTCTTCACGCAAGCGGCTCTAGTGACATTCGGAGGCGCTTATGCCGTGCTCGCTTATGTAACTCAAGCCGCCGCCGGGCCTTTCGGTTGGATAACTAAAACGCAGGCAGTGGACGGGCTGGCGCTGGCCGAGACTACGCCCGGACCTCTTATCATGGTGCTTCAGTTTGTAGGCTTCATGGCCGGGTGGAATAACCCACAGGGTATGAGCCAGACAGCAAGTGCAGTGACAGGCGCCCTCGCCACGACCTACGTAACCTTCCTGCCCTGCTTCCTCTTTATCTTTCTCGGCGCGCCTTATATTGAAATCTTGCGCGGCAATAAGAATTTAACCGGCGCGCTCTCCGGCGTGACGTCAGCTGTTGTCGGCGTGATCTTAAACCTGGCGCTGGTCTTCGGAGCAGCTGTTATCCTTCCGCAGGCGCTCGCGGGCAATGCAGACCGGTTCGCCGCCGTGCTGACCTTGGCTGCATTCGTGGCGCTTTATTGGTTTAAGGCAGAGGTGCTGTGGGTCGTCCTCGCCGGTGGTCTCATCGGCCTCGCGAAGACAATGCTGTTGAGATAGACTTGAATTCTAAATCGCAGAATCTTCTCGTATCTCATGGATGCCTATTGATCAGGGTATTGAGAAAACCAAATTCCATTGGTTCCGGTCAAAACCTTAACAGTGCTTAGCACGCAGGCATAGAGTGCCGCTGCTATTGAGTATTAGGAATTCCCCAACGTTTGCATGCGTAGTGAGCGCCCTCGCTAACCGCTCGCTCTGGTCAATACACTCACGACAATCTACGCAATGGCTTCACGCTTAAAATAATTCTAGTCGCTTTCGCACGGTCGCGGCTGACCTTCGCTTCAGACCTGCTCAAGCAGCCACTTGGAATAATTCCTTTACTAAACGGAGAAACTCATCATGCCAATGAATTTTGAAGCAATCGTAATCGGAACTGGCTTCGGCGGAACTATTGCCGCCATGAAACTGGCCGCCAAGGGTAAAGTCTTAATGCTTGAGCGCGGCACCTGGTGGGTAACGCCGGCGAAGCTCGGCAAAACGCCGCCGAGCACGCGCCTTGGAAAGGCCTCGGCCACAAGAAACTAACAGTGACACATCGGCTGGGCGGTTGCCCGATAGCGCCGAACAGTTTCGATGGGCTAGTAGATGAACTCGCTCGGGTATCCCGCCAAGTCGATTCTCCCGTTCAACGAGTCAAAAGCTTACGCCGCGCGCTTTAGCTCATCAGCAAACTTAATCGCCTCGCGGCGCACGTGGTCTGCTAGCGCAGGGTGAATGATGCTCTTGATCTTTCCTGTCTGAATACCCTTTTCCGCTGCGGTTTTGAAATCAATGATATCATTCACCGCCTTCTCTACGGATCTTTGGACGATGGCTTCTGCGTTCGCAGGCTGCGGAAAGCCGTGCTGGTCTGCATCGCCTTCTGGACCAAGGTATTTTCTTGTGGATCGAGCAGGTGCGCAATGAAGTCTGCGTGCTCAGCCATGATCTGAGACCAGAAATCTACAACCTCAGACTGCTCGAGCCTCGCCTCGCCACTTGAAAGTCTTGATAGTCGACGTGTGAAACGATCCGCCTCGTGTGCTGTGTGCTCGAAGAAAAGCGGCCAGACCAAACTGTTCAGTTTACCCGCTTCCTGCGCCGTCCAGCGGAAAAAAGTGATAAGCCTGAGCTGCGACGCCATTTAAAGTTTGGGGTTATCCTTGACTACTTTTATTGTTTTAAGCTCGATCGCTTTTCTCGTTGGTAGTCATAAGCGACACAATCAATAGCCTTTATTGCTGTAGCTTGATTTTAATAAGTTTCCCTACCTGATCAGAAAGAAAATGAGAGCAGAGTTCGCAGCCGCAGATAAATTAACAGTAGATAGCGGAACGGCCTGGGTGCGTCGAAACTTCAGTGCAATGAAAGAACCGTGTAATGATGTCAGCCGAATCAATGATCACACTTCGTTTGGGTCGCGTTGTGTTTAAGCGCTGTTGTCTGCTTGGCAACGACAGACCGCGCCGAGTAGCGCTGGCAGGTGAAACTCAACCAACGTTTCTGGCTTCCAGCGGGTGGACACTCGATTCGACAACGTACCGATCCTCCGAGGTAATGAGGAAGACGAACTTCGTTCGTAGTGTGACATTGATGAGGCGACTGACGAGCACTAACCGATACTCGTAAAAGTGGCCTAATTGAGTGATCGTAATCGTACTGCTGTCACTGGTCGACCGGAGTGCTTCCGAGGATTGAAGACTGGGGGCAGAGCCGACCTAACGGTTCAAACGTCCGCCTGCGTGGTCTCTCCGTCCCCCCGGAATACCTTGACTTGGCCTGCAGCGTTGTTATAGAAGGGCATCCGCTTTTCAGATCGCACTCTAGTCCATCCTTGAGGTGTTAGTACACACCGAGGTGCCCAGAGCCCAGATATTTCGAACAGTAGGACACGCTAATGAATCGATCACGCGTCTTTACTCTTTGTGCCGCAGCAATCGTGGCTATCGGGGTTACCAGTTACTTCGTATCGGCCAATGATCAAAACAAACATGACGCCCATGTTAATGTCGCAAAGGCCGACAGCGGCCCCTTGAGCAACGCCACCGTCAGCTTCGGCGCCTGGACGACGACGCCGCCTCATGACAGGTTTCCAAACGTCTCCAACACGCGCACGTCCAACGCTCACGTGATAATTCCCGAGGTGGCCAAAATCAAGGCAGGTGGCACCGTCAATTTCATCATCGCCGGTTTCCACCAAGTCGTCGTCTACGACGACGGGACCCAGCCGAGCGATATAAATACAAGCATAACCGTTTTTCCTACGACTACTCCGCCGTCGCCGCCACCGCCGTTGATCGCCGACCCGAACCGGAGGATTTACCGGGGCTTGGATCCAAGCTTGCAGCCTGCGGACCGGGTGGAAGTGGTGCACTTCGCCGAACCGGGCACCTACTTAGTAATCTGTGGTGTCCTCCCGCATTTCCAAGCGGGTATGTTTGGGTATGTGCGAGTGTTGCCTTAGTGTACCGTCGGAAGGGCGACACAGACCTAGTGATGTAGTAGTGAAATCGCCCGGCACGCCATTTTCCACGGGGACAAATTTTCATTATTGGAAAACGTGATTGGGCATGCCGCCATTTTTGTGGAGAGCTAACACCCTTTTTAGGACAGAAAGAAGGGTGTTGCAGGCGATCAGCACATTCCACATACGCTCTGTGTGTTGCCACATGGTTATTGCGCATCCGAAAAGGCAACTGTAGTCGCCGAAGAGTGATTACTTTGCTGTCGGCGTCATAATCTTCTTCAGTTTCTCTCTTGCACTCTCATTGTTCGGATCGAGCTTTAGAGATTTTTCGTAGTATCGCTTGGCCGACTTCTTGTCGCCTGCTTTCATGTATCCCTCAGCTAAGCTGTCCCAAACGTTCGCGGACTTTGGAAACACTTTGGCGTTCAACATAAAAACTCGAATTGCGCCAGCGGCGTCGCTCTTCTCCAACAGCTCATAACCGAAGATATTCAATGGTCGTTCCGAGAAGTCGTAAGCCCCCTTCTCGGCGTAGTTCGTTTTCAAATCTTGGTAGTGCTTAACTGCCGCATCGACACCTTTCATTCGATACTGTTCTCCCAACTCCTCCTCCAAGGTCATTGGTCTTGGACGTCCGCGATGACATGTGTGGCACCACATGTTCACTCGCTTATCACCGCTGGGTTCAATCTTCTTTAGGTGGTCATTGACGCTGCCAAGCATTCTCAGCATTTCACGCGCGCGATTCTTGTTTGGATTTTGGTCGGAGGCAAAATCGTAAGTGCTCAGAGGTTTACCTTCCTCTCCGGTATGGCAGTATGAACATCGCACTCCAAGCGCTCTCGTAAATCCGCGCATGACAGGGCTCAAACGAGAACCAGGCCAGTCCTTAGGAAGAACCTGCAGATTCTTCGGCTTTTCCGGCCACGACCACTGGTCTTGTTGGGCTCTTGATGTCACCGAAAAGACGGCGGCTATAAAGGCAACACTGCTCATTACTTTCAAAATGGTATTTGACATGGGTTTGCTCCACTCGATGTTCAGACGAATCGATTGCCCGTAAGATTCAAACCGTTAGCTCGCGTTGCTGAGTGATGAGACAAGTCAGGTCGGCCTGGATTCTTAAAACAGTCCAGCCTGTCCTAGTAAACTACGGGCCAAAACAATCTTCGTTTAAGCATTACAGACTCATTTTGGATTTGAAGTATTATTGCCAAAATTATAATGATGGCGGCACAAATCTACTGTCGCCCTGCCTCAGAAAGCGCGGCGTTGGGCATTTACCATCACAGGAGGAGTTATGTTTGGCCGTATCAACAGCTTTGTCTTATGCATATTGCTATCGTCTGTCGCAGTTGCGCAAGACGCATCGAAGGAAATTGCTTTCGCAAAAACCTTCAAGGACGCACAACTAAAATGGCTGCCATGTCCTGCTTTTATTCCGAAGGGGTGTGAGATCGCCATTCTTCACGGCGACCCCGCTAAAGACAACGCGGATATCTTCTTTAAGGTGCCTGCAAACTTCGATATCCCGCAGCATTGGCATACGTCTACCGAGCGAATGGTGCTCGTCTCAGGAAGGCTTCAGGTTACTTATAACGGCCAAGAGCAAGTGACTTTGAAGCCCGGCATGTATGCGTACGGTCCGGCAAAGTTATCGCACAAGGCGACGTGCGAAAAAGGCGCTCCCTGCGTTCTGTTCATTGCTTTTGAGGGGCCGGTCGACGCGTTCCCAACAGAAAGCAAGCCCAAGTAAGTGGCCTGTGACGTAGCAGAAAAATATTTCTTTCAATATCAGATTAGGATACCTAGTCGATGACCAGGTGATCCCTAATCGCTTGGTATTAGATGTGTTAACCGAACCTGATTCACGAACGAGGGGCGTTCCGTCCGTGCGGCAAAAGGTCAGAGCGTCGTCGGTCTCAACGCGATTGCATTGAGGGCAGCGTTTCATGTTCGTGTTGTAGGGGTGGCCCTCAGTGGTCACCCCCGACGCCAGCTATAAGGTAGCAACACTGTTCATCAGCACCGTTCACTACGAGTCGCTTCACATCATCGATCCAATTGAAGACCAGCACAATTTCCTCGCGCTGATCTTTCTTCCCATCTGGCGCTCCTATCATAAGCAGTCGACCATCGGGAAAAGCATCGTAGCCCGTGTGACCGCCCGCCTGTGGGCTCTGAAAGCTATCTGGAAATAGAACCCGCGCACTCCCGAATGACGGTGGTGTGCCTGGTTGGACAGAAATCTCTTCTATCAAGTTGTTGCGCCTGATGATCAGTGTTCTGCCATCGCGCGACCAGACGACCTGGTCACCACCGTTAGCGGAAACCTGGGCCTTTGTTCCGCCTTGGGGGAACGCCTGTACGTAAACTTCGTCGCGACCTGACTCATTCGAAACGTATGCCAACCATTTGCCATCAGGCGAAAGACGCGAATTGCGCTCGTGAAATTGTGTTTCAATGAACGGAGTAGCTTTGGGCTCTGGCTGAAGATCTAAACGCCAGATGTTTGTACCGGTCCCTGTTACCATCTCGATGACAAGACTCCTACCATCAGGTGTCCAGTCGCGTACGTGGCAATGTTGATCCAACTTCCAGATTAATTCTTCATTTCCGCTGGCATCCGCGGCTCCCTAAAAATTCCTCGAGTTAAGTCGGTCCTCGATGATGCCCATACCACCGTGCGACCATCCGGCGACCACGCCGGTGTCTCGTCTTCACCTGCGTTGTACGACAACCTGGTCAAAGTCCCACGGGTGACATCTGCGACCCAGATATCGTTTTGATCAGAGGTGACGTGCAGCGCAACATATCTACCATCGGGAGACACTCGGGGGTCCGAATACTCTCGTAACTCGGTTGGAAGCGGCGAAATCTTTCCTTGACGATCAACAGCGACCAGCTTACTGCCAGCAATATCATCCGGATTCGCCGGGAAATAGCCCAAGGTTCCCTGATGCGAAATTGAAAACTGACCAGTGCCTCCAGAACTTGAAAGTCGCACGCCCTTAACTACAACAACGGGCTCACCCACAACCTCGCGCTTCGCAACGTCATATGAAACGGCAAACAAATCAACTTGCAAAGATCCGGAACTTTTAGAGTAAACAATGTAACCGGAATTCAGATACTGAAAATCATACCCAGCGCTAAGCACGACTTTGTCATCAGCTTTATCGAGGGATCTGATTACTAGCTCGTTGTTCTCAAACGGTCGGCCGCGCGCGTACATGAATTCACGGCCACCGGGCAGAAACTGCGGATGCGTATAACCAATTGACGATGTTGGTGGGACCAAAACGGTTGGATTTCCGCCATCGGCGGAGACTCTGAGAATGCCGGCGTAAACACCTCCGATTAAGATCGTGTTATCCGGTCCCCACGAAGCACCCGACAAGTCGCCGCCGTAGATTGGGCTCGCTGTTCCACCGGCTGTTGGCACCTTCTTCACCTGACCAGGAACGACGAAGCCTAACCATTTCCCATCGGGAGAAAAGAAAGGATTCATGCCGTTGTCGGTGCCTGGTAATTCAACTGCATCAACTGAATCAAGTCGTCGCAAATACAGACGCTGATTTGCCACGTATACGAAGCTGGTGCCATCGGGGGAAAAAACGATACGGCGTCGACTTTGACCACTGGACGGCTGGCTGACGGGAAGAGCTTGAGTCACTCGAATAACCTGTGACTGCGTTTGGCTTGCCGGACGACTAGCGTACAAGTATCCGAGAGTGATAGTTGACAAAAGCAATGCAACAGTTGCGGCGATCCAAACCGTTTGCTTTGTGAAAAAGGTCTTCTGTAATCGTTCCGGTGTAAGTTGAATGGTCTGGTCCGACATCGTGGTTGAACCAGATAGAGCTTCGATTGCAAAAGCCAGGTCACGCGCAGAGTGAAAACGCTCCTCAGGATTCTTCTCCAGACAATGATTCACAACTCTCTCAAGAGCCGGTGAGACGTTTTTGTTTGTTGTGGAAAGTTCGGGTGGGTCTTCTTTTAGAATCGCACTTATTGTTTCCGCGGCAGACTCGCCACGGAATGCACGTTTGCCCGAAAGCATCTCGTAAAGAATTGCGCCAAACGAGAAGATGTCAGAACGATGGTCCGCCGGTTTTCCCTTCAGCTGTTCTGGAGAGATATAACCCATGCTTCCCATCACAGTTCCAGGGTCAGTATTCACCTTGCGAGTCGGTACTTCTGTTTGTGATTCGCCGTCAACAGGTGACGTTAACTTCGCCAGCCCGAAATCAAGAATCTTTACGTGACCATCGTTCGTGATGAAGAGATTTTCGGGTTTGAGGTCTCTATGAATGATTCCTTTCGCATGTGCGGCAGAGAGACCGCGAGCAATCTGAAGGGCGTAGTCGATCGCTTTACGTTGCGGCAGTGTAATGTCGTTGATCCGCTCGCGCAGAGTCTGGCCCTCGAGTAAACTCAGCCACGATATAGGGAGCGCCGTCGTGTCTACCGACGTGGTGAATGACGAGAATGTTAGGATGATTTAGTGCGCCGGCAGCTTGCGCTTCTTGCTCAAAGCGAACTAGACGCTGTGGATCTGCGGCGAATGCTGCAGGTAGAAACTTTATCGCAACATCCCGGCCCAGTTGCATGTCGTGGGCACGCCAGACTTCACCCATGCCGCCTTCGCCAATTTTCGAGACGATGCGGTAATGCGACAGAGTGGAACCGGCTGGCAGTTTCTTTATTCATCTTGTCCAAATTCATTGCGGCAAATTCATTCGCTTCAGCAAATCCTTGTATCGCGGGTCGTGGCGAAGAGATTCAAAATGGATTCGCCATCAGCTTTTCGGAAATGTCTTTTGCGATCTCTTCCTGCAGCGCGAACACAACGGGCGAGCTTGCGATCGTATTGCTGACCCCAAATCTGGCTGTTGTCCTGCGCGTTGATCATCGTCAAGAGAGCCTCCTACTTTCCACGGTTCACCGCACCACGCGTCCCAGTTCCAGCGCCCAGTTCTGCACGATGACGATCGGGAAGTCGTCGCTATTCTCCACCATCAGAAACCGCCGCCCATCGGACGCGACGTCTTCGCGCTGATGTCCCATCAGGTCGAGGGTGTAGGGGCCGTCGAAGAGTTCCACTGGTGCGCTGAAGCCGAGCGGCGAGGTACTAAACATGCGAGCTGCGAGCATCTTGGAGCCCAATCGAAAAAACAGCTCGCGGCCATCTGCTGACCAGATCGGCGACAGGCCGCCCTTTGTCGACACGGCGACAGTCGGCCCGGGTCCCGGATAGGCAGTCACATACACCCGACTCTCCCCGGTCTCGTCGCTTACGAAGGCCATCCACTTGCCGTCGGGCGAGAACCGTCCGGAACGCTTTCTCCCGGGTCCCCCAAGAAAGCGCCGAGTCTTTCCGTCGGCGGACCGGATCCAAATTTCGAAGGCGCGGTGATCATAGTAAGCAAGGTCGCCCGTGACCGCGTTCCATGACGTCGGCACCACGAAACCCGGGTGTGGCACGAGGATCTCCGGCGCGGCGCTGCCGTCGGCCGGCGCCCATTGGAGACCGCCGACCCCCCTAAAGGTCACCCGCTCGCCATTCGAAGACTAGATGGGAAACCCTCCTTGGGCCACCAGCTTCCTGGTGCCGCCCTGAAGGTCGACGAGGTCGATCTTTCCGCCCTCGAGGTTGAGCAATGCGCGGCGGCTATCCGGAGCGAGATCCAAGTGGGTGTAGTCGAGACGTTCACCGCCGGCGGCGGTCGGCCGCCCGTCGCGATCGACCCATACGAGCCGCGCGCTCGATTCGCCGCGCGTGGGTATGTACACGAGCGTGCCGTCGCGTGCCACCCGCGGCGCGCTGCGGACGTTCTCGATGACGGGAACCGGGTTCGCGGCGCGAGTTGGATTGACGGGATCGAACGCAACAGCGAGCAGCGTCGTTCCTTGCTGGAAGGCGAGCCAGCCGGGTGCCACGTAGACGAAGCCGTGGCCACGGATTCCGAGGTCGCGGACCGATTTATCCTTGAGGTCGACGAGACCCGCGGTCTCGCTGCCGTCGGCCCGAACGATCGTGATGAGTGCGCGCCGGTCGTCGGGTATGTGCGATGGCCAGAAGTGGGCCGCTGACCCACTGCCGGGAGCGATCCCCGTCACCGCTTCCGTCGAGCCTCCGGATGCCGCGACCCGCTGGATCCCGGACTTGGTGCCAAACAAAATGTAGTCGTCCGGCCCCCAGCTGAATCCCTTCGGCACAGGCTCGGTGTCGAGCCAACGATGAATCATCTGCGGCTCGCCGCCGCGGATCGAGACCTTCGACAGACCGACTTCGTCGGCAATCCCAAGCCACTCCCCATCCGGGGAGAAGAACCAGTCTTGGGCCTCGCGGCCATCGGCGACACGACGGGCGGTCAGGCTGTCGAACGCGCGCGCACACAGGCTGACCGTGTTGCCTTCGCGGCAGTTGTACGCGATCTGGGCGCCGTCGGGCGAGATGGCCACGCCGAAGTCGTTCCAGTTCGGGGCGGCCTGCGACGGCACTGCGAGGACGAAGCGTCGGAGCGGCGCCGGCGTCGGCGTCTCACGCAGATGCCGCACCACAGGAATGGCTAGCGCGATCAGCCCCAGCAGCGCGACACCAAACGCGATCTTCCAGCTGCGATCCCGCCAGCCGCTGAAGGTCGACGTCGCCAAAGTCTCCAGCGCCTGCGCCGCTCCCGTCCGATTCGCACCTGACGAACTGGTGGTAGATAGCGCTTCGAGAGCAAACCCCAGATCAGCCGTCGATTGGAATCGCCGCTCTGGTTTCTTTTCCAGACACCGCCGCACGATGCGCTCAAGCGACGGGTTGATGTTCGAATTGGATTCGGTTAGCTCCTCGGGCTCTTCTTTGAGGATTGCCGACATCGTCTCGGCCATCGTCTCTCGCTGAAAGGTCCGCCGTCCCGCGATCATTTCGTGCAAGATTAGGCCGAAGCTGAATACATCTGAGCGATGATCAATCGCGTGCCCGCGAACCTGTTCCGGCGACATATAGGCCGCGGTTCCCATCACCGCGCCGGGGTTGGTGAGCACCTTCCTGGTCTCGTCCTCTGAACTGCCCGCGGCGGGCTTGGGCCCGCGCAGCTTCGCCAAACCAAAGTCGAGGATCTTCACCCGGTCGTCTTTCGTGATAAAGAGATTCTCCGGTTTCAGATCGCGGTGAACAATGCCTTTTTCGTGTGCGGCCGACAGGCCACGGACGATCTGCTGGGCATAATCGGTCGCCTTTCGCGGCGGGAGCGGCCCTTCTTGCAAACGACCGCGAAGCTCCTCGCCTTCGAGTAGTTCAGCAACGATGAACGGCGTGCCTTCGTGTTCGCCGATGTCGTAGACGGTCAGAATGTTTGGATGGTTGAGTGCAGATGTGGCTTTGGCTTCCTGCTCGAAACGCTGCAACCGATCTTTGTCGTTCGCCAAGTCTGCCGGAAGTAATTTGACCGCGACGTCACGATTAAGCCGGGAATCGTGGGCACGATAGACTTCGCCCATCCCAACGGCGCCGATCTTCGAGACGATGCGGTAATGAGACAGAGTGGAACCGGCTGGCAGTTCTTTATTCATCTGATTCACATTCACTGCGGCAGATTCAGCCGTTTTAGCAACGCTTTGAACCGCGGTTCTTCGCGCAGCTCGTTGAGGGCAAGCTCGATCCCGATCGTCACTACATAGGAAGACCTTTCTTCAACGTCCTTTTCTAGCATTGCAATCGCGGCTTCTTTATCGCCGAGAGCGGTGTAGGCGATGGCGAAACAAAAATTTGGAACATAGCTCTTCGAGGCGAACGTCCTCAGTGCTTCCATTTGACGTTCGGCTTCGCTTCGCCTTCCCGCTCGTATTAGTGCTCGAATGAGCATTGCTCTGCTGTAACCGTCATCGCTCAGTGATATCGCCTTTTCATATTCTGATATCGCCTCGGCAAACTGCCCCTTACCGTCGAGAGCATAGCCAAGGAATGTATGGGCATATGAAAAGCCCGGCTCGAGTTCGAGCGTTCTTCGTGCCTGGTCGATAGCTTCATCGAAACGGCCTGCATAGCCCAACGCACTTGCAGTATCGGAACCGATCACAGGTGACAAGGGGTCGATCTCTCCTGCCCGCCTTAGTTCGCGAATGCCTTCGTCAAATCGCCTTGTCAGCACCAGAAAATCAAGCCCTAGCCATTGATAGGCCGTCGCGTAGTTCGGATTGAGTTCGATCCCGCGGCGAAACTCGCGTTCGCTTCCGCTTCTGTCAAATTCGAAAAAAGCGAGGTACTTGCCGCGGGCGGCGTGGGCTTCTGCGAGCAAATCGTCGATGGCCAAAGCTCGATCGATTGCCGCTTTCGCCTTTGGCATGCTCTCTTTGGCCGGAGCCACGCCGTAAAACGAAAAGAGCACATACGTCTCAGCCAGCCCGGAAAAGGCGAGAGCATAGTTTGGGTCCTTCTCGATCGCCTGCTCGTAAAATCCGATCGCCTGTTTGAGTGATTCGGGGGTGCGCTTATTCCAGGAAAAACGCCCTTTGAGATAAAGCTGATATGCGTCGGGGTTTGAGGTATAGCTCTTCCCGACTTTAGCCGCGTCGGCACCGGAAAGTTTGGTTTTGAGTTTATTTGAAACATCACGGGCAATCTCGCTTTGAAGTGCCACGAGTTCAGAGGATTTGCGTTCATATCTGTTGCCCCACAGAATGTTTTCCGTCTGAGCGTCAATCAATTCCAGATTGAGCGTTAATTGATCGCCGCGTTGGACAACTCGCCCTGTCAGTATCGCTTGCACATTCAGTTCTGCGGCAATTGTTTTCGGGTCAATCTCTTTGCCTTTGTAACGAAAGACCGATGAACGTGCCTTCACGCTCAAGTTTGGAATCTGCGAAAGACTATTGATGAGTGTTTCAGTCATTCCGTCTGAGAGATATTCGACGTCCGCATTACCGCTTTCGTTGACGAACGGCATCACGGCGATTGACTCGATTGCGGCTGCGGTCTTGCCTGCGCCTAGATAAAGACTAAGACCGACCGCAACGCCAACGATTAGCACCAGGACAACCACGGCTGCGGCAAATTTGTGTTCCTTGACTCCAGAGAAAATGTACTCAGCGCTCGAGGCGGGTGGGTGAGTAACTGACGCAGTGCTCAGTGCGGGTAGGTCAGCGTTTGTGATACCTGGCGTGCTGCTCGAACTCGCGCCCGTAGAAGGCGCCACAGAGCGCTCAATGTCGCTGACGCCCTTCATCTCTTCGAGCAGTTCCTCGAGGTCGTTGACGGTGTCGCGAATCGTTTGGTATCGCTTCTCCGGCTCCTTCGCCAGGCACTTGCGGATCACGCGCTGCAGTTCAGGTGAAGCTGAAGGATTAAAATCAGTGATGGCCGGCGCGGGGTCGTGAATCACCTTGTGCAGCGTGTCAACGATCGAGTCACCGGCGAACGGCTTGCGACCAGTGGCTGTCTCATAGAGGATGCAGCCGAAAGAAAAGATGTCGGAGCGCTGGTCAACGCTTTTCGCCTGCGCCTGCTCTGGCGACATGTAGCCGATCGTTCCCATAATCATGCCCGGGACGGAGTGTTGGTGCATCACGGCCGTAGGCGCTTCGCCTCCTTCACTTTGCTCAGGACCTGGCCCGCTGGTCTCAACCAGCTTCGCCAAACCGAAGTCAAGAATCTTCGCATGACCATCACCTGTGATCATGATGTTGTCGGGTTTGAGATCGCGATGCACGATTCCTGACGCGTGTGCTTTCGCCAAACCTTCCGCAACTTGCTGCAAGTGTTTGATCAGAACCTTCAAACTACTTTTTTCGCCATGAATCTTTTCCCGCAGCGTCTTGCCGTCGACAAACTCCATCGCGATGAAGTTCGTACTCTCGCTTTCACCAATCTCGTAGATGTGAGCAATGTTCGGATGATTGAGCGCCGCGGCGGCTTTCGCCTCCTGAACAAAACGTCGCATGCGGTCCTGGTTTGCAGCGAGTTCAGCAGGCAGAATCTTTAAAGCAACTTTGCGATCAAGTTTTGTATCCTGCGCCAGATACACCTCGCCCATTCCGCCCGCGCCGATCTTCGAGACGATGCGGTAATGCGACAGGGTAGACCCGGCTGGCAGTTCTGTATTCATCTTGCTCAAATTCATTCCGGCAGATTCATCCGCTTTAGCAAATCTTTGAATCGCGGGTCGAACTGTAGATTGTCGAAAACGGTCTCAGACTTTAAGAGTGTTATAAAATGGGAGCGTTCTTGATATGCGCGTTCAAGCCACTCAAAGGCCTGATCTTTGTCGTTAAGTCCGGCATATATACAGGCGCTGTTATATGGAGAAACGTATCGGGTTTTTGATAATTCCTTCAATTCCTCCAATACTTTTCGGGCTTCTGCGTTTTTGCCTGCCGCCGCATAAACATAGCCGAGATATCCCAGAATTGATGGGTTGACATCTACTAGACGTGCCTTTTCCAACGCGGCAATCGCTTCGGGGTATTGTTTCTTTCGTTCATACGCCAGGCCTAAGATTTGATAAGACCACCAAAAATTCGAGTCAAGTTCCAATGCTTTTCGAGTTTGTTCAATCGATTGATCATACTTGCCCGCAAACAACAAGATACCCGCTAAATCCAAATTCACATTGAGGTCAAGTGGCAATCGTTGCTGCACACCTTCCTGTGCTTTGACGGCTTCTTCAAGTCTGCCGGTAGCGGCAAGATACAGCGGATAGGAAGCGGGATAGGTCGAATCAAGTTCGTAGGCTCGCTTCCATTCTCTTTCCGCTGTCGCCCAGTCCCATTCATACCAGAACACAATTTTTCCTAGCAGATAGTGAGTTTCGGCAAGTGTTTCGTCCAATTCCAATGCTTTCAGGGCCGCAGCTTTCGCCTTTGGCTCTGAATCCTGGGGTGGTAAATACCAACCATTCGCAAAATCATACGCGGCAGCGATGCCGTGATAAGCCAACGCGTAATTCGGGTCTATGGCGATGGCTTTTTGATAGTATTCGATACCTTTCTTGCAACCTTCTTCGGTATATTTCGTCCGATAGAAATTGCCTTTGAGATAATGTTGATAGGCATCGGGGTTGGTCGTATAAGCCTTGGTTACCTTCGCTACATCTGCACCCGAAAGTTTAGTTTTGATTTTGACCGACACTTCCCGGGCGATGTCAGTTTGAAGTGTTACGAGGTCTGATTGCTTGCGGTTGTAAGTTTCACTCCAAACAACTTTATCCAATGAAATATCTATCAACTCAACAAAGAGCGAAATATCCTGACCACGCTGAACAATCCGCCCGTTCAAGATTGCTTGGACATTTAGTTCCCTGGCGATCGTTTTAGGATCCGTTTCCTTACCCTTGTAACGAAAGACAGACGAGCGCGGCTTGACGTTCAGACTCGGCAACTGCGACAAACTGCTGATCAGTGTTTCAGTCATCCCGTCTGAAAGGTATTCGACGTCCGCATTACCGCTTTCGTTGACGAACGGCATCACGGCGATTGATTCGATGGCCGTCTGGTGACTTCGAGGCAGGTAAAAGTAGGCGGCTACGACGAGGATGATTACTACCAGGCCGATCGCAGCGAATAAAGCTCCGCGCCGATTCGGTTTGGTTAGGTCGCGCGTTGTGGTCTGCGTCGGCGGCGGGGAAAGTGCAGTCCTCGGCCCGGTGGAACGATTGATATCCGGGCTCGTCGAAGGGTCGGGCAGAATGCTGGTTTCCGTCTCCTTCGACACTGGGCCGGATCCAAACTTGACCGTACCCGCTTCGCCGTTGATCGAACCGTAGTCGCTGATCAACGCCGCACCGTCTCCGCGACAGTAGACGAGCGTGTCGTCCGTCTCAACGCGATGGCATTGGGGGCAGCGTTTCATAGCAGATTCATTCCGACAGATTCATCCGTTTCAGCAAATCCTTAAACCGCGGGTCGTCGCGGAGAGACTCGAGTGGAATTGACACTGTGATGTTTGGTAAATACCCGTCCCGAGTTTGAAAGTCTTTTTCCAACCATTCAAACGCCTTATCCTTATTGGCAAGTCCTGCATAGACGGCGCCGATGGATAGTCCGTTCGTTTCCTTCCGGGCGTATTTCCCTTCGAGTTCTTTGATAATGGCGATCGCTTGCTCGCGTTTTCCGGTTGTGGCATAAGCGTAGCCTAAGTTGCCGAGAACAAAACCGTATCTGTCGGTTAATTGCGCCGCCTTTTCCAAAGAGGCGCTGGCTTCCGCGTTGCGCCCTGTTTTCAGGTATGACAATCCCAAATTGTCGTAGGCTAACCCAAAGTTCGGATCGAGTTCGATGAGTTTGAGTAAATTCTCAATGCTCGCTTGATGGTTGTCCCGGCATAGCTGCACCCACGAAATAGTTATGGTGATAATGCTCGACAGCGGATCAAGCTCGTGCGCTCGTTGAATCATTGCCAACGACTCGTCGTAGCGTCCCAAATAAAGGAGCGTTACCGAATACCAGTGATAGGCAGTCGGATAATTCGGATTGAGTTCAATCGCCCGCTTGAATTCCTTTTCCGCTTCCGCCCATTGCCACAATTGTCTGTTGATAGTCCCCAAAGTAGCGTGTGGCTCTGCCAAAGACTCATCAATCGCTATCGCACGCTCGGCATAGGCTTTCGCCTGCGGAGCAGCCTCCGCTACCGGAACTCCCGCATATTCGTTCAAAAGCGCGTAGCAATCGGCGAGACCAGCAAAGGCGAGCGCGTAGTTCGGGTCTCTGTCCGTTGCTATCTTGAATTGTGCAATCGCTTTTTTCAGATTTTCAGACGTGCGCCGGTTCCAGTAATAACGTCCTTTCAAATACGATTGGTACGCTTCCGGGTCTGCCGTTGAGGTCTTGATTACTTTTGCTTCGTCCGCACCCGAAAGTTTTAGTTTGAGTTTGGTCGAAACATCACGGGCGATCTCGCTCTGCAGGCTGACAAGGTCAGATTGCCTGCGGTCGTATTGCTCAGTCCAGATCACGTCCTGAGTTTGTGTATTGACCAATTCAAGACTTAATTTCAATTCATCACCATTTTGGACAACTCTGCCCAATAACACGGCTTGCACATTCAATTCCTCGCCAATTTTCTTAGGCGAAACTTCCTTGCCCTTGTAATAGAAAACAGTGCTTCTCGATTTGACCGCTAAATTCGGCAGTTGCGATAAACTTTTTATCAGCGTTTCAGTCATCCCGTCCGAGAGATATTCAACATCTGCGTTGCCGCTCTCATTGACGAACGGCATCACCGCGATTGACTCGATGGCAGTCCCACGATTTCGTGAAAAGTAAGGATAGCCGAGTACGACGAGGACGATTACTACCAGGCCGATTGCTGCGACTACGATTCCGCGTCGTTTAGGTTTAATCAACTCGCGCGTTGTGTTCTGAACCTCGGGAGCGGGAAGGGCGGTGGTTGGCCAGGTAGAGCGATTAATCTCAGGCGTTGTTGAAGCGTTAGGCAGAATGCTGGTCTCGATTTCACGTGAAATTGGACCAGAGTCAAATCTAACGGTGCCTGCCTCAGTGGCGCCGATGGGGCCGGAGTAACTAGTCAGAGTCGTTCCATCCGCGCGGCAGAAGCGGAGCGAATCGTCCGTCTCAACAAGATTGCATGTAGGGCATCGTTTCATGAGCTGATGAACGCAAGACCTTAACGGAGTGGCGAAGGTTGATCGTCCTTATGCCTGTAGAGCTCGGTGGACCAACAGTGTGTCCACATACTGAACAAAACGAACGGCCTTCCCTTCACGAATCTTCCAAACGTGCGCGAAGTTGGCCTTGAAGCTCTTGCCGGTAGCTTGTACGTGCCGCTGTACTGCCCAAGCACAACAATGTATCGGCGGCATCAATGAATTAATCAGGTACCACCGCAAACCCGTCCCACTCCGAGCCCAGCCGCATGAAAACACCTTCGAGCACAGCGTTGGGCCCGTTGTAAGTAACCCCGTACGGGAAACCTTCTGCTTCCGTCCAGGCGATGTTGGCGTCCAAAAAGGCAAGGACTGTCGGAACGTCACCCTTTGCAAAAGCTTCGTATAGGCCACGCACTGATTCGAGCTTACTCATTGATTCTCTTTGGCTAATTCTTTTCTTCTTGGCCCTCAGCCTTCGCCGATCCTGGAGACGACACGGTAAGGTCCGATGCCGTTTCGGGGGATATGCTTTTGCTCAAATTGTTTCAGTGCCCTTTTGGAGTGCGGGGCTTTGACTAGTTGAAATCACTCCGGCGGATTCGGGCGTCACAATAGACTCTTGACGCGTAGGTGGTCGTGCAAAACTTTGGTTTGAGCAGATCCACTAACAAGGAACCGCGGCGAAAGCTTCTGGCTGCCTACTGGAAAGAACCCTGTTTCGGGTAATCCGGGGATTGTAGCGGAGTTGGCGTTGACGTGCTAGGGATTGTTGGATGCAATGACCGTCTCAACCGTGCATCGAGGCTGAATTCTCAAATATGCAGCCGGCACTTCATTTCTGGACGGGAGCTTGCGCAAGGGCCGATGGAAGTATTGAACAGTATTGTCAGTCCGATGCGATCTATTGGCACCACTACGATACGGTGTGACTCGCCTTATCATCGCCTGCACGTAGTTTAGAGAACTCAGCAAAAGAGAATGTCTATCCCCTTACAGTGTCAACCCGGCTTCTTGCGCTGTGTGAAACGTAAATCCGGACCCTCTCAATGGGAATTTCGTTGGCGAGGAAATGACGGCAGACTTTATGGCCTGCTTCGTGCACGATGACTTAGAAAGCTGAGGGGAAAATGAGGGGGTTACGTGCTCGTACCAAGTCGGAGGTAACTTGCTTTGACGGCTGAAACCTCGGTAGATACTACTTGGTAACGTTTCGTAGAATGAGGTAAGTAGCCTCGACACGGACTTGAAATCCGTTGACCGCAGCCCAAGGGGAGTTTTCCTCGACTCGCAAGGTTAATGATGCAAACATTCGTTAGAGTTCGTGTGGGAAATTTGTGACCAGAATTCCCAGCACGCTACGTATACTGGACCGTAGCGGATGGGACGAAATGTAAAAACCCTACGATGTCTGTTGTGGCTGCAACTTTAGAAAAGGCAAATACTTACGTTTTTGCCGAACCATTGGTTTGGGACCGAGAGGTCGGAGGTTCGAATCCTCTCGCCCCGACCAATAACCACAACTCCATCAATAACTTAAAGAGGCGTGGAGTAACGAGCTTGATCTTACATGCGGGAAATTTGTGCCCAGAATTCCCAGCATGCGACGTGTAGTGAATTGTACTGCATGGTAGGGAATGTAAAAGCCGAGTATTTTCGCAGCGCGCAACCCTCGAGTCTAGAAAGCTTTGCGTAGCGACCGGTCACTCGGTCTATAACCGAGAGGTCGGAGGTTCGAATCCTCTCGCCCGACCATTCAGCTGATGGACCTATGCTGGAGGTTGCGGCCGTATTTCGATTGGTTCAATTGTGGAAAGCTACTAAGAGCCTCACCTTTTTTGATGCCGAGTTTTCTACTATGGCGAGACCAGACTTTGTCGAAGCTCTTCATGGCCAGTTTCGACCATTGCGCGGCAGCCCCTGAATGCGACCGACCCCAAGACTGCTTTTCCGAATTGAGAGTGGTGGCCGACCTAACAGATCCGAGGTAACTGTTCACCCACCAGCATGTCGACTATGCGCGTACCACCAAACCCAGTTTGCATGGCAACGATGCCCGCGGGCTGCTCCTTCACCATACCGATGATACAGGCCTCCGAGCCGTAGACGTTCCGTCTCATGCGCGCGACGAGGCGCTCGGCGACGTCGGCAGAAACTATCGCAATGAGCTTTCCTTCATTTGCGACGTATAGGGGATCTAGACCAAGAATCTCGCAGGCGCCCTTCGCTTCTTCGCGAACAGGAACGAGAATTTCATCAATCTCAATGCATACTTCCGAGCTGAGCGCGATTTCGTTCAGGGTGGTTGCAGCACCCCCTCGCGTCGGATCGCGCAAACAATGAAGAGAACTAAACGCTCCAGCGCTGCCAGCCTCGTCAAGCATATCCTGAACCAGTGCATTCAATGGTGCGGTATCGCTTTCTATGTCGGTCTCAAGTTCGAGTTCACCGCGGGCGATCATGATGGTGGTGCCGTGATCTCCAAGCGTGCCGCTAAGAATCACCTTGTCCCCTACTTGGGCGCAGGAGGCCGAGAGGTGAACAGGAGATTCAATTACTCCCACTCCTGAGGTATTAATGAAAATCTTGTCCACGCTTCCCTTTTGTACGACTTTGGTGTCGCCGGTCACAACCGCTACGCCCGCTTCCGCCGCCGCATCGCGCATCGACGAGAGTATTCGTTTCAAATCCTCAATGGAAAAACCCTCTTCGAGGATAAAGCCGGCAGAAAGGTAGAGCGGACGCGCGCCGCTCATCGCGAGGTCGTTTACAGTCCCATTAATGGCGAGTTTGCCGATGTCACCGCCGGGGAAGAAAATCGGATCAACGACGTACGAATCCGTCGTGAAAGCCACTCGGGCTTTCGGCTGGGCGAAATTACCCAAACCCGTTGTCCCACCATGGGTGAGGCCAATTTCAAAGACAGCCTGGTCTTCCAGTTTTTCCAGCAGAGGATTGCGCAGGTATTCGAGAAAGAGGCCTTCGATCAATTCGTGCATCGCCCGGCCACCGCTGCCGTGGGCCAGTGTGATCTGTGTGTCCCTGAACCTACGTTTGCGCCGCCGCGCCTTTTCGACTCTCTCAAAGAGAGGCGTTGGGCTGAGTACTTTCGACATTAGTTTCTCGTCAAACCATGGGGGCTGCACTGGATCGCTCGGCAACCTTAGAGAGCCGGCCGAAATTGTAGTAAGCGGCGCAGGCTCCTTCCGACGAAACCATGCACGACCCGATCGGCGTCTCGGGCGTACACGCCGTACCAAATACTTTGCATTCCCACGGCTTCTTCACGCCCTTCAGAATTTCGCCACACTGGCACGCCTTTGGATCGGCAATCCGCAATCCCGGCACGCTGAACTTCAATTCGGCATCGAATGCGGAATATTTCGTTCGCAGGCGCATTCCGCTATGCGCGATTGACCCCAGCCCGCGCCATTCGAAATAGTCGCGAGGCTCGAACACTTCAAAGAGGGCGTCAAGCGCGCGTTTGTTACCATCGCGATTGACTACCCGCGCGTATTGGTTCTCCACTTCTGCGCGGCCTTCGACGATCTGTTTCACAATCATAAAAACTGACTGCAATATGTCGAGAGGCTCAAAGCCAGTAACGACGATTGGCTTGCCGTAGTCACGCGGAACGAAATCATAGCAACGCGTGCCAATCACGGTGCTGACGTGACCTGGACCAATAAAGCCATCCAGTCTCAAATCAGGAGAATCAAGCATGGCCTTTAATGCGGGAATGATCGTGATGTGGTTACAGAAAACACTGAAGTTACCAACCCTCTCTTTATGAGCCTGGAGTATCGTCATCGCGCTCGAAGGCGCAGTAGTTTCAAAACCAAGACCCAGAAAGACCACCTGCTTGTCCGGATTCTTTTTCGCGATCTTCAGCGCGTCGAGCGGCGAGTAGACCATGCGCACCTCAGCGCCTGATGCCTTGGCGTCGAGCAAACTGGTTTTAGAACCGGGCACGCGCATGGCATCGCCAAAGGTTGTGAAAATAACGTTAGGCTGCTGGGCGATGAAGATAGCATCGTCAACCCGACCCAACGGAATAACGCAGACGGGACAACCTGGACCATGAATCATCTCAATGTTCCGTGGCAGCAGATCTTCGATGCCATACTTGAAGATCGTATGCGTGTGTCCGCCGCAAACCTCCATTACCTTCAGCGGCTGCGGGGTTAAGCGTTCGATCTGATTGGCAAGCTTTGAGGCCAGATCGCCCTGTCTATATTCGTCTATGAACTTCATCTTGCAACTTCCCAGAGAATAATCCGTGGATTAACGCGGAACAGGCGGATCAAAAAGGAATAGTTCTGTGCTCCATCCGCGTTCATCTGCGTTCATCCGAGGCTGATACTTCTTCAACCAGCGACTTGTGCTGCAAAAACTCGTGAACGAGGTCCCACATGATGTGATAGAGCGCAACGTGCGTCTCCTGTATCCGGTGAATGCTGGAAGTCGGCACAGTTAGGCAATAGTCCAGCAGGCCGCTCGCGCGCATCTTGACCATCTTGCCGCCAGCGTCTCCGGCAAAACCCAGCGTGCCCAGCTTCATTCGCCGCGCAGTGGTAAATGCATGCATCAAGTTTTCTGAGTTTCCACTTGTAGAAATTCCCAACAGCATATCGCCTTCGGACCCCAGCGCAATAATCTGCCGGCTGAATACATCATCGAAGCCCACATCATTGGCCACCGCAGTGACCATTGCCACGTCATTCGTTAGGCAAATAGCCGGAAGTGCTTTGCGCCCGACAGTGATCGGATGCATAAACTCTACTGCCACATGCTGAGCATCGGTGGCCGATCCGCCATTGCCACAAACAAGAAGTTTGCGCCCTCGATGAAACGCCCTAGCCAGATCAAGCGAGGCAGCAAGGATCGTTTCTTTGTTTGCTTCAAAGAACCTCGTCTTTACTTCCACGCTCTCGCGAACCTTCTCCAAAACTGAAAAGGCCAACTGCTTCTTTAGCTCCTCTGGCTGCTTCTGATCGTCGTGAAGAAACGGATAGAAAGCGCGAGAGAAATTATCGACAACGGGTTTGCTCATATCAGTCTATAACCGTCTTAAACTGCTCAAGCTCCGGGTCAAACTCTCCAATCTCTTTTAGCACACGCAACGTCTCTTCCGCTTCTTGCTCATCGACCTTGCTCATCGCGAACCCGACGTGAATCAACACGTAGTCGCCCACACAAACTTCATCTTCTTCCAGCATTCCGATGTTGACGTTACGCTTCACGCCGCCCACTTCGACCTTGGCGATACGATTCTCCTGATCGACGATTTCCACAATCTTGCCAGGTATGGCCAGACACATTTAACTAGTCCTCCCTGACTTGATTCGCGCATTAGCTATTGACGCCTGACCCAGCGAGATGCCGCCATCGTTGGTCGGAACTCGAGTGTGAGTGGACACGTTAAAACCGGTGGTCCGCAACATCCGAGTCGTTTGGCGTAGCAGTAACATATTTTGAAACACTCCGCCGGATAACACGATCCGGTTTAGCTTTCGCTCTTCCCTGATTCTCTGAGCCATCGCAACAATCAGCCGAGCGACAGCGCCATGGAACCGTGCGGAAACAACTGCGGCCGAATTGGCGTTGAGCAGATCTTCGACCGCACTACGAATCACCGGCCCAGCTTCGATGGTATTTTCCGGACCAATTTTGAATTCGTAGGCATCCGCCATGTCGCGCGCGGCGATAGCTTCCAGTTCAATCGCGGCCTGACCTTCGTAGTTAACTATTGATCTCACGCCGAGCAGGCTGGAAACAGCATCGAAGAGCCGGCCCATGCTGGATGTTTCCGGGCTGTTGGTGCGCGTCGCCACCATGCTGCGCAGCGCGGGCCAACAGCGCTCCTCCAGATCTTTGACGAAAGGCAAATCCAGATTCACAAAGTCGTCGCCGAAAGCATTTTGTAAGTAAACCGCGGCCATGCGCCACGTTTCTCGGATCGCTCTTGCGCCGCCCGGCATCGGGATATACGCCAAGTGCGCGATGCGTTCCGCTTCGACAAAATCCGCGACAAAGAATTCTCCGCCCCACATGCGGCCGTCGGTACCGACGCCCAACCCGTCCATCGCTACCCCAATCACTTCTCCCTCAATCTGGTTATCGGCCATGCAGCTCGCTATGTGCGCATGATGATGCTGAACTCCGATCTTCGTATGACCGTCGTCCAGCGAAAGCGCGTACTTGCTGGACAGATAATCCGGATGAAGATCGTAAGCAACCGTGGCGGGTTCGACATGAAAAAGTCTTTTGAAGTGCTCAATGCCCTCCGTGAATGAACGCATCGTTTCAAGGTTTTCCAAATCACCGATATGGTGGCTGACGAACGCGTAGTTATCCCTTGCCAGGCAAAATGTATTCTTCAACTCGGCGCCGCACGCCAGAACCGGGCGAATAAACCTAAATCCCGTTCTAATTGGAGCCGGAGCATATCCCCTGGAACGGCGCAAGATCATCTCGCGGTTGTCATGAACACGGACTATTGAATCATCAGTGCGCATATGAATCCGGCGATCATGCAGCAGAAAGCGATCCGCAATCGAGCCCAGTCGCGTGATTGCCTGGGAATCGTCAAAACAAATCGGTTCATCCGATACGTTGCCGCTGGTCATAACTAACGGTCGATTCAGATCCTTGAGCAGCAAATGGTGGAGGGGCGAATATGGCAACATGAACCCAAGCGAATTGACGCGGGGTGCGACCCCACTTGAAATTTTGCAATCCGGTCGCCTTTCCAGCAGGACAATGGGGCGGCGCTCCGATAACAATAACTCCTCTTCCTCTCTCGAGACGACGCAATGCTCGCGAATAAGGCCAACCGAAGCGGTCATCAGCGCAAACGGTTTGTCCTCCCGATACTTTCGTTGTCTTAGTCGTTCGACCGCCTCCGCATTCAGAGCGTCACAGGCTAAATGAAAACCACCGATTCCCTTAATCGCGAGAATAGCGCCCTTTAATAAAAGCGTTCGAGGTCGACTAACGACGTCTAAGGGCCCTTGACGTTTGGCTCCCTCATGTGATTCCAGCAAGTACAATTGTGGGCCGCAAGCCGTACACCCCGTTGGCTCCGCATGAAAGCGGCGATTCAGCGGATCTTCGTACTCAGCTCGGCACTCGGCGCACATCTCAAACTCGCGCATCGTCGTTCGCGCGCGGTCGTAGGGGATGTCTTCGATGATCGTGAAGCGTGGACCGCAGTTGGTGCAGTTAATGAA
>JBPCMI010000093.1:0-21130 GCA_051002415.1 Pyrinomonadaceae bacterium | reverse complement strand
GTCGTGATCTGCAGATCTCACCCGTGGCCGTTTATTCCGAAGCGGACGCGGGCGCCCTCCACGTTAGGCTCGCCGACGAAGCCGTCTGTATTGGTCCGGCCCCCTCAAATCAGAGTTACCTGAATATCCTGGCAATCATGGCCGCAGCCTCGGAGACTAAGGCTGAAGCGATTCACCCGGGTTACGGGTTCCTTGCCGAGAATGCGGAGTTCGCTCGCGCCGTTGCTGAAGCGGGTTTTATCTTCATTGGCCCGTCTGCGGAAGCGATGGAGGTAATGGGTTCGAAAACTTCCGCGCGCAAAGCCGCTGTTTCCGCGGGAGTCGCCGTCGTCCCGGGCACGGTTGAAGCGTTAACTTCTTTTGCCGACGCGAGCGCCACAGCAGAAAAGTTTGGTTATCCCGTGATGTTGAAAGCCTCGGCGGGCGGCGGGGGCAAGGGCATGCGCCTCGTTACGACTCCAGCGGAATTACACTCGGCGTTCGACACCGCGCAGTCAGAGGCAGCAGGTGCGTTTGGCGACTCCACGCTTTACCTGGAAAAGGCGATCCAGCGTCCGCGTCACATCGAGATTCAAGTCTTTGCTGACACTCACGACAACGTAGTTCACCTCGGCGAGCGCGAATGTTCAATCCAGCGTCGTCATCAAAAAGTTATCGAGGAGTGTCCTTCTCCGATAAACGATTCCAGTCTGCGCGAGCGTATGGGCTCGGCGGCCGTGAAGATTGCTCGGGCAGTTAACTACACCGGCGCCGGCACGGTGGAATTCCTTGTGGCCGACGCCACGCGTGAGTTTTATTTCCTGGAGATGAACACGCGTTTGCAGGTCGAACATCCGGTTACCGAATTAGTAACCGGGATTGATCTGGTGCGGGAACAAATCACCGTAGCTGCCGGCGCGAAGCTGTCGTTCAGCCAGGAAGATGTCAGCTGGCGCGGCCACGCAATTGAATGCCGCGTCTATGCTGAAGATCCCGACAACAACTTCTTTCCTTCACCGGGCCGGATCAGATCCTTGCAAACTCCTTCGGGTCCCGGAGTCCGGGATGACAGCGGCGTAGATGCTAACTCGGAAGTTTCGATTCACTACGACCCCATGATCTCCAAACTCGCAGCCTGGGGACGCGACCGCGAAGAAGCAATCGATCGCCTGAGACGAGCTCTCGATGAATATCACGTTGGCGGTATCAAAACGACGCTACCTTTCTTTCGCCAGATCGTTCGTGACACGCAATTCATTACCGGCAAACTCGACACGGGTTTTATCGGAAGATTCCAGGAGCGGCAGCGGCACGAAATCGAATCTCAAACGCAAACAGAGTTGGTAGATATGGCTTTGATTGCCGGTGCTCTCCACTGCCTGCAATCGCAGCAGCGGGCCGCGCAGCACCACTACGATGAACTTGTTCAGAATCGTTGGAAGATGATGGGACGCGTGTCCGGCCTGAAGGCGCGAAGCACGATCGAGCGGGGTGCGGTTCGTCGAGATTCGGGCAAATGATCAAACTTCAAGCTCAGATCAATGACCGGCAACATGATTTGCGGCTGCGGCGCGAAGGCGAGCTGGTTTCAGCGGAGGTTGACGGGCGCGCCTATTCACTGGAGGTTCACAATCCAGCTTCCGGAGTGTTTCTGCTCCGCAGCGGCACAAATGTTTACCATTGCCGGGTTGAGGCTGACGGCAAGACGGAACTTTTCAATGTGAGTTTGCGTGAGCGAGACTATGCAATTCATTTCATCGATCCGAAGCGACTGCGCGGCTCACAAAGTTCTGGAGTACACGATCACGGTGCTGTGCAAATTGTCGCCTCGATGCCCGGCAAGGTTGTGCGCGTACTGGTTGAGGTCGGTTCGCAGGTCGAAGCCGGGGCCGGGATTGTCGTCGTCGAAGCAATGAAGATGCAAAACGAAATGAAGTCGCCAAAGGCTGGCGTTGTCGCGTCTCTGAGTGCCATCGCCGGCGCGACGGTCAATGCTGGCGATATTTTAGCGGAGATTAAATAAGGGATGAGGGATGAAGGATGAAAGCATAGATACAACGTTGAGTTTTTCTTCTTCTTTGAATAGTGATTTGACTCTTCGCTCATCCCTCAGCCCTCATCCCTCATCCCTACAACGGGTCTTCCCGTCACGCATCCTGCTTTGGGACATCGACGGCACCTTGATCCGTTCGGCGCGCACCGGTGCTTTCAAGGACTACACCATTCCTATGTTGGAGAGGGTTTTTGGGACCTCGGGAAGGCTTGCCGAGATGCAAGTCTCAGGGATGACGGATTTGCAGATTGTCGCCGAGGCTCTGCGCGACGAAGGTTTCACTCCTGCGGACGTCCACAACCGCATCGATCAGCTGCGCGAGCACTACATGGACGAGATGAAGCGCGCTACCGGAAACGGCGAAGAGTTCTTTCAGCTCTTACCCGGCGTGCGCGAAACACTCGCAGCGATCGCTTCGGAACCGCGCTACCGTTCCGCCCTGCTTACCGGAAACATTGAGCCTGCAGCGTATTTGAAAATGCATTTGATGGGACTGAGTGAGTTCTTCGACTTGCCCGGAGCCTTTGGAGACGAGTCGCACAATCGAAACGATTTGCCGGAACTAGCCGCCGCGCGAATCAGGCAGCATCTCGACGTCGATCTTGAGCCGCATCAGTTCATCGTCATCGGTGACACGCCCAACGACATTGCCTGCGCCAAACATTTCGGCGCCCGCTCGCTTGCTGTTGGCACCGGACGCCTTTACAGCACTAAGGATTTGCTCGCCTGCGACCCTGATGCGTTTATCCCAAACCTTGCTGATCCCGAGCAAGTGCTAAAGGTATTGCAGGGATTGTGAGTCTTGGGCTCGCGGAACCTCCGGCCAGGGATCGCCGGCGTCGCTGAGAAGAAATAAGTCTTTCGGGTGCCAAGTGTCAGGTTTTTCGGGCGGAAGCCGCCCCAAGGTAGTAGGTCCCTCGCTTAAACCGGACGCCGCTTCTTTTTGTAGATAGCTTTCACTGTCGACACAACAGTCCGCGATTTTCCACCCATCGAAATTGTCTCTCCCAGCTTGCGCGCATCGGCGCGCGCGAGTTCGAGAGCGCGCCTCAGAAACAAACGAATCTCTGGCCGTGCCAAATCGTCTTGAGTTTTAAGCGAGAGATGCCGAATCCGTTTACCAGTTCCCAAGAGCGCACCTTCCGGATCGTCCAATGAAGCGCCTTCGTTGAGACCGAGATTCACGCCACGAGTGTAAACCGCTATGTGACAAATGCCATCGCTTAACCGCTCGCTCGAGCCGTAACCGATTGCGACCGCGCTGTACGCGTCGTAGATGTTTTCGTGACAAGGAGCAAGCTCGTCGATCACAATCTTGCGCAGGTCCAGAGCCAGCTTCTGAATCGCCCGGTCGTAGGGCTTGAGAAACTTGATGAGTTCGGCGGGGGGTTTACCAGGCATTCGTTACCAGCTAATCGTTCAATGGGAAATCTACAATCGGCAATCGAAATGAGCCTATTATTTACCGTTTCGTTTCCACTCCGGCCGGAGCAAGCCGTAAAACAACGCGTCCTGAATCTCTCCGCCGACTTCCCAGCGTTCTCGCAAGAAACCCTCTCGCTGAAAACCAAGCCGTTCCAGAGTCTGGATCGATGCGTGGTTTCGCGGATCAACATCCGCTTCGAGGCGTCGCAGGTCGAGCGTTTCAAAGGCAAAGGCAAGCAAGGCCTGCAGTGCTTCGTGCATGTAGCCTTGGCCCCAATGCGTGCGCCCGAGGGCGTAACCCACCTCAGCCCGTCGATTATCGAAGTCGAGGTTGTACAGCGTCATGGTTCCAATCAGGTAATTGTCTGCGCGTCGCGCCACGCCCCACTTCAGCATCACCTGACGCGCAAAGCTTTCATGAATTTCATTGACGAGTTCCACCGCTCCCGCGCGACCTGCAAGGGGCGGCGTGCTCCAATAGCGCATCACCTCGGGATCTGAGAAGACTTCGAAAATCGCCTCCACATCTTCGTCAGAGATCAAACGAAGCGCGAGACGGGGTGTGGTGATCGTCGGTAAGTTTGTCCAGTCCATCCGCTTTAAATTGTACATCCTGTTGACGGGATCGCGGGCGTCCCGCCCGCGATCGATAATCTCTTCGCGTCGTTCTGCGAATCAGTTATTCTCCATTAGCCCATGCGCTATTGCGAGATCAAACCTCAGCCACAGCTGCGCCGTTTTGTCGAGTGCTTCTGGACGCTTGAAAGTGATGCGAGCGTTCCGAACGCTTCACAAACACCGATCCTTCCCGACGGTTGTGTGGAATTGATCCTCAATTGCGGAGCTCCTTTCCAGCACGTCGGGGAGAATGACGAACGAATCAGGCAACCGGCGCAATTCGTTGTGGGCCAGATGACCCGACCTGTTTTGATAACGCCTACGGGCTGCGTCGAGCTAATCGGGATTCGTTTTCATCCCGGCGGCACAATGCCTTTCTTTAAGCCGCCGCTGCATGAATTAACAAATCGAATCACAGAGCTCGGCGGGCTGAACAGCTGTCTTGAAAGCGAGTTGCGCGCCGCACTTTGGAGTTCACCAGCGTTACCCGATCGAATCAAGGCAATCGAAAGCTGTCTCACTCGCCGCGCACAAGCTTTCTCCGGCGACCAACGTTTGTTGAAACTCACAGGCAATGCTGTTGGACTCAGCGGTCGGATAACGATTGATCGATTAGCGGATTCCGCAGGTATCAGTTCGCGTCAATTAGAGCGACGGTTCCTCGTAGAGGTCGGACTGGGACCAAAGTTATTCTGCCGCATTCTTCGTTTTCAAGAAGTTTTTCGGGCGGTTGCAGACAACACTGCGGGGTGGGCCGCCCTTGCGGTCGATTGCGGCTACTACGATCAAGCGCACCTGATTCGAGACTTTCAGGAATTTGCCCATCAGACTCCCGCAGTTCTGCTCTCGAAAAGGGGAGGCCTGACGGAAGCATTCACGCGCCGGTACCGCTCGATCTGAATGCTTGTGGGGCAAATTGTTAGTTTGCGTGCCGGGATATAAGCCTGGGTCTTTGTAATGGCCACAGCGCAAACTAACAGTTTGCGCTATAAGATCGTTCCCTTGAACGTGTCGCATTTTTCCAATACCCACAGCCAAACCTAATCCAAAATCCTCCGGTAATGTTCAGGCTATCAATCTTGAAGGGAAGCATCATGAAAACAAACCTAATGCGTCGTGTTCTTCTAGTCGTCCTAAGTGTCATCAACGCCGGGCTCCTCTCGATTCTAACTATCGGCGTCGCGGCTCAAACTAAGACAACGCCGACCATCTCCGATCTAAGTTGGTTGGCCGGCGATTGGCAGACCGCGCCTGGTGGACGATCACAAACCGACGAACATTGGACTCACCCAGCCGGCGCTTCAATGCTCGGCCTGAGCCGCAAGGTCGCCGGGGGACGCACCTATGAGTTTGGATATTTAAGAATTGAACAAAGGCAGGCCGGCATCTTCTACGTCGCGCATCCTAAAGCTCGTTGCCCGGGAACGGATTTTAAACTGACGAGCGTGACGACAACGGAGGCGGTCTTTGAAAACCCGGCTCACGATTTTCCCAAACGCATCACCTACCGTAAGACGGCGGAAGGCTCAATCGTCGCGAGTGTTGATGGCGGCGCCGGTACAAAGGGCTTTACCTTCACCTATCTGCCGATGAAGAAAGGCTGAACCTTGAGCTTTGTACTTTGAGCTTTGTAATCTGGACGTTCTGTGGACGGAACGAAGAACAAAGTACCAAGTACCAAGTTCGTGTTATTTCTTTCTATACAACTCCGGCATCTGGGTCCGTAGGTTCTCTACTTTCGGCATGTCGTTAATGACGATGTAGGGCTCGTCCGGGTGTTGGGCCAGATAATCCTGATGATAGGCCTCGGCATCATGGAACGCCTCAAGCGGCCTAACTTGGGTAACAATCGGCTGGTTGAAAACCTTCGCCCGATCAAGTTGCTTGATATACGCCTCGGCAATTCGCTTCTGCTCTTCGTTCGCATAGAAGATTGCCGAGCGATACTGGCTGCCGCGGTCCGGTCCCTGGCGGTTCAGCCCCGTCGGATCATGGGCTACGGAAAAGAAAACTGTGAGCAGTTGTCCATAAGTAACTTGCGATGGATCGTAGGTCACTAGGACGGACTCCGCGTGACCGGTAGTTCCCGAACTAACTTTTCGATAATCGGCTGAGGCCGCATCGCCACCTGCATAGCCCGACTTCGCGTCGCGGACGCCCTTCACGTGTTCGAAGACGGCCTCGATTCCCCAAAAGCAACCGCCGGCAAGCACTGCTTTCTGTTCACCCTTAGACTTCGCCAGAGGAGCGTCGACTTCCGGATCCGGAAGCGGAGTGGACGACGCGTCGGCAGTACTGCAAGCGAAAGTGAAACCAATGAGAATTATCAGGGAGCTTAAGAAAATTGTTGTATGCATGATATCGGTCTCCATCAAAGTCTTGATTTAAGCTGTTATTCGGATCTAAGAATCAACTCAACATCTCCTGAACCAGCCGATCGACGTGAATCCGCGTCGTATCAAAGAATCGAATTCCATTGTGCTGGCCGTCGGTGAAAGTTTCCGGACTAAGCAGCAAAGGCAATTCTGTGCCCCCGAGAATTATGGCTTCAATGCCGTCTCGCTTCTTAAGTTCGTCCGCGATGCTGAGCATGCGCTCTCTCGTCTCCGGCAAAAAGATATCGTTCAGCAATTCACCCATGTACTTGTCATGAATAAAGTCCTGCTCCTCATCGTTTGGTGTAATCAATTGAATTCCGGCGCGCGAAAATACGTCGGGATAGAACCGGCCTTGCATAGTAAAGCGCGTTCCGAAGAGTCCAACTTTCTTGAGACCGAACTGCCGCACTCGAGTGCAGGTTGCTTCGACGATACTGATTAGAGGCAAGCTGGTACGGCGCTGCAGCTCGTCAAAAACAATGTGCGGGGTGTTGGAAGCGAGCGCACCAAAATCGGTACCCGCTCGCACTAGAACCTCGATGTCTTTACTTAATCCATTCGCAAATTGCGCGAGCTCGTTCGCATTGATCAAGTCGAGATACTGCTGCAGGTTGATGCTATTGACGATGAATGAGGGATAGGCGCGATTGGGATGCTGCTCGCGGTAGGCGGCAATGATCAGGCGATAATATTCAATGGTCGACTCTGGACCGATGCCGCCGATGAGACCAAGGGTTTTCATAACAGAAGGATACCTTAAAGATTCGAGGATGACAGCCGCTAAGAACATTTTCCCTTTGTCATTTTTCATTTGCCATCTTTCATCGGCAACATAAACCGCCAAGACGCCAAGACGCAATAAGGGAACTTAGTACTTTGTGCTTAGTTCTTTGTTTCAGCAGCCGAGTAGAACATCTGCCCTCAAGTTTCAACAGCGAACAAAGTTCGAAGCTCCAAGTTCCAAGCTCGTTTTCTTCTTGGCGTCTTGGCGTCTTAGCGTCTTCGCGGTTTATGTTCCAATGGAAAATGGCAAATGAAAAATGACAAATGGAAATTCTGTTGTTTTGACTTCCCCAAACCACTCTCCTCTCAACAATTCTATTGACTCCGCCGGTATTAGGTTCCACACTCCGGATAGGTTGGGCCTTCTCATCACAGCTCAGTATGTATGAGAAGTTCAAAGAGTTAGACGGCACACATCCATGGCGGGAAGTAGGTCCTGATGGCTTTATCGACTATCGGGCTCGGTACCGGCCGAAGGGTCGTGTTCTCTATTTCAATTTCCCTCTTGCGCGGGAGCTGGAACTGATCCCGTCTGATCATCCTCGCCTCATTACTAAAGAACTCGAGCAAGCCGTCCTCGAAACCTTCTCACTTCAAATAATCAACGAATACGATCTGAAGCTGGGCAAGAGGTATCCTGCGAAAACGGTGAAAGCGCGCCCCTACATGGCGACCCGCTATCTGCAAACCCAGCATAGCAATAAACAAGGTAAGACTTCCGGAGATGGTCGAAGCATCTGGAATGGATACTTGCAGACCTCTACCCTGATTTTCGATACCTCCAGTCGTGGAACCGGGGCCACGATGCTGAGTCCATGGGCCCAGAAATCTGATGGCGCTGTTAAGACTGGCGATGAAAGCTACGGCTATTCTTCGGGCCTGGCGGAGCTTGATGAAATGGTGGGCAGCGCGGTCATGTCAGAGATTTTCTACCGGCAAGGCATTCCCACCGAACGTTGTCTGGCCGTGATTGGCTTTACTGATGGCAGCGCAATTGGAGTCAGAAGCGCGCCGAACCTGATTCGACCAGCGCACATCTTTCGTTATCTCAAACAGGGACGCCACGATGAGCTCAAGGCCTCGGTTGATTACTTCATCAAGCGACAAGTTGAGAACCATTTTTGGAAAGTGCCGCTCGCGGCTCCAGCAAAGTATGAACGAGCCCTGAATTACCTCGCACGCTCATATGGGAAGATGGCAGCTTTGCTTGAAGAGGAATACATCTTTAACTGGCTCGCTTGGGACGGAGACAACATGCTGGCGAGCGGTGCGATCCTGGATTACGGATCGATCAGACAATTTGCTGCCAAGCACGATAAGTATCGCTTCAAGGATGTAGATCGCTATTCGGCTTCGCTCGCGGAGCAGCGCTACTGGGCCCGGTTGATTGTGCAGACGTTTGCCCAGGCAATGGATTTTGTTAGCTCTGGTAAGAAAGGCAATCTGCGTGAGTTCAAAACTGCTGAAGCGCTGCTTGCCTTCGACTCTGCTTTCGCGGATGAAAGCGACTACCGCATCCTCTGGCGGATAGGATTCACTCCCGAGCAAATTGATGAGCTCTTAAAAAGCGCGCGCGAAGAGGTCAAACAGTTTCACAAATGCCTGACCTACTTTGAGGATCTGAAAGTAGCTCGCGGCATCGAAAAGCTGCCTGACGGTTTTACCCACAAGCCCGTCTTTCTCATTCGCAACCTATTGAGGCAAATGCCTGCCTACTATCTGGCACAGAGTCTCAACCGTGAAGATGATGAGACTGCTTACATGCCGGACGATATCTTCCTGCGTGTTATGGCTGGTTCTTATGTCGGTAAAAGAGACTTGAAGTTAACACCGTCTCGACGGGCGCACGTGAGGAACTTTCAGCATTGCTACTTGCGCTTGATTGGCTCTCTTGGCAAGCCTTTCGACGAAATCTTTAAAGCGCTGCAGGAGCGCTCAGCAGTCATCAACCATCGACATCGGCTAACGGGAGATGCGCTCATCTATATCATCGAGGAAGTGATTGCTATCAAAGGAAAGATCAAAGTTAAAGGTTTGCAGGAGGCCCTCGACGCCTTCATCGAATCCCAGGTATTGGTTCCGGGCAGTTGGCAGCCAGTAGCGCCCGAGCAGTTAAAGCAACGGACACTAAAATCTCGCCTGCTGCTGACAATCCAGGAGAACCTCGAAACGTTCAAAGAATCGATTTGAATTGCTGTCTAATTAGAGAACAGAGTAGGGGTGTCTTTCCGTGGGCGCGCCAACTTCAAAACACGGGGGCGGCCACAGCGGGCCGCCCCTACAAGGTAGGACGCCACTCTGACCCCTTCGTTGGTGATTATCACAGCGGGCTTGTACAATCACGCCGAACTCCCCTTGCCACTTGTGGCGACAATCCTGTCACAAATTTTAAGACAGCTGTGTTTCTTCGTTGAAGAGATCTGTTTTTTGGACGTCCAGGTTGCGCGACCGCGCGGCTCTGCCGCGCAATAGTTGTCCGATCGTAAAGTTGCTCTCAGAAAATTGTCTGGAGGTTTCGATGAAAAGATTGTCGCCCGTCATAACGTTCGCACTGTTGTTGAGCATTACTTTCTGCGCTCAGCCAGTTCTACTTGCGCAAGTTGCCAATCCTACTAACGGAAGTTATCAGGGTGGGGGCCAGTACGAGAAACAAATTCGGCTCTTCGAAGAGTTTGCTCAGAAACAAATGGGCCTCGACAAAACAGTGGGGCTGACGATTGGCTTTATGAAGGACGACTTTGTCTGGGTGAAAGGCTATGGCTTTGCGGACCTCGAGAATAAGTCGCCGGCCAAAGCTGAATCGGCTTACCGCCTCGCCTCAGTGACAAAGCCTATGACCGCCCTTGCTGTATTGCAGCTGGTGGAAAAGGGAAAGATTGATCTAGATGCCGAGGTGCAAACCTACGTGCCTTACTTTCCGAAGAAGCAGTGGCCCGTTACTGTGCGTCAGGTGCTGGGGCATCTCGGAGGCATCAGCCACTACAAAAATCCCACGAACGAATTGCACATCAAAGAGCAGCGCTCGACGCGCGAGGCGATTGCCATCTTTGAAAATTTTGACCTTGTCGCGGAACCGGGCACGCGCTACAGCTATTCGAGCTACGGGTACAACCTGCTCGGGGCGATCATCGAAGCTGCGAGCGGCATGTCGTATGGCGACTACATGCGCCAAAACATCTGGCAGCCACTCGGGATGATGAATACGCGAATGGATAATCCGCTCGACGTGATTCCAAATCGCGTGCGCGGCTATCAGCTCATCAACGGCCAGGTTAAGAATTCGGAGTTCATCGATATCAGCAGTCGCTTCGCGGCGGGGGGCACTCGTTCCACCATTCCTGATCTCCTCAAGTTTGCGAAAGGAATCATAGAGGGGAAATTACTAAAGCACGACACCATGAACTTGATGGCGACTTCGATGAGCACGCGCGCCGGCCGCCTGACTAACTATGGTTTGGGATGGGAGACGACGCCGTACAACGGCCGCTACATGCTGGTGCACTCCGGCGGGCAACAGGAGACGCGCACTCTGCTCTACATTTTGCCCGCACGAAAAATGGCGCTTGCCGTTGGTGTCAATTTTGAGGGCTCAAACCCCGGTGTTTATCTCGATCGACTCTTTCAACTCCTGAGCGGAGCGCCCCTCGTCTTAAACGTCTATTCTCCTGATAAAGTAAAAGCAGCTGCTGCCGAAGCGATCAAAGCAACTTTTGATTACGGCCTGTCTGATTTTGAGCGCACGCAAAAGTCATTGGCTGCCGGGGATAAAGAACTTGTCGAAGCGTTTGCTGCTTTCAACAGTCTGGTCAATCCGGACGCTCTCAAAACTGTAGATGCCATGACGAAGATACGCCATGGCGCTCATCCGGCTGCGAAACAGGCCTTCACGAAAATTGGGGCCTTCATGGCCCAGCAGCTTCGCGAAAAGAAAGGCGCGCCCGGTCTCGACCGTTATGCGTCGCTGGGTGGACTCGCATTTTTCCAGGACTACATCGCGCTTTCCCAGACCGGCTCTGCAATACCGAAAGAGCTCCAGTTCAACGAACCATTTGCGGCACTCATAACGGAGATGGCCCGCGACTGGAACAAGTCCAATACAGAGTATGTGCGGCAGATGTGGCTGATGCCTGATGCTGACATTGAAGCGGTTGCTAAGACTTTGCGCCAGAGTTTCGCTGGGGCCACTGTCTATCCCAACCTCGTTGATGATTTCTTTAATGTGACGCGGCAGTTTGTATTGAGTAAAGACAGCGCCCGTGCCTTGAAGACGAGTCAAGTGGCAGTTGAGCTATATCCTGAGTCAGCTGGAGCGAATTTCATCGAAGGCATTTCCTGGTTAATGAACAAGGACTCAGCGCGAGGAACTGCTGCACTCAAGAAGGCGGCGACGCTCAACCCATCGCCCGGCGGACCAGCGAGCGCCGGCGGCTTGAACAACATCGCCTATCAACTCGCCGGAGTTGGTATGGTTGAGGAAGCGATGGCAATTTTACAGACCGCGATCGAGATGTATCCCCAGGAAGCTAATCTCCATGACAGTCTCGGCGAGTTTCAGCTGAAGAAGGGTGAGAAGGCGAAGGCGCTTGCGTCTTATCAAAAGGCGCTAACGCTAAACCCGGAGTTCGGCAATGCGGCTGCGGCGAAGGAGATCGTCAAGAAACTGACTGAGGAATTAGCGGCGAATCCCAGTAAGCCGTAACTGTCCAAAGTCCAAGGTCTGTGCGGCGATGGAAACTCGGGATTGCCAAAGTCCAAGGCAAGGTCCAAGGTCTAAAGTCCGAGTGGCAAAACAAACTTTGGACCTTGGACTTTTGGACATTGAATTTGATTTAGATCCGGTGGAAGCCTTTGAGAATATCTTTCGTTGCGAGGCGCAGAATCACTGGGCGGCCGTGCGGACAAGTGGTCGGTGACGAGGTCAGCAACAGTCGATCGATTAACCAACGCATCTTTTCGGGCGCTAGTGGCATGTTCACCTTGATCGCCGCGTGACAGGCGAGCGAGGCGGCAATCTCGTCACGCAAAGTCTCGCGCGCAGTTTCCTGCTTCTCGGCGTCCACCGTATCCAAAATTTCCGCCAGCATGTTGCGCGCTTCATTGGCCGGTAGATCGGCGGGCGTTGCCTTGATCGCCACGGTCCTTCCCGAAAGTCGCATCAGATCGAAGCCGTAGTTCTCCAATTCCTCAGCTACCAGATCGAAAGCAGCTACCTGCGCCGGGGTGAGATCAAAGGTTTCCGGAAGCAATAGCTGTTGCGACTCCACGCTGCGTTGGGACTCGAGAGCGCGATACTTATCAAAAAGAATTCGTTCGTGGGCCACGTGCTGGTCGATCAGCAATAGGCCTTCGTCATCTGTGGCGATGATGAAACTTTCATCGAGCTGGCCGATGGGGCGAATGTTTGGCGAGAGCGATTCAGCTGAAATTGGACGGGCGTATTTTTCCGCTGAGTTGACGGGTGGTAGATGAATGCTAGCACGCGGCTGGTTCGGGTTGGCGCTCGTTGCGGGCGAGACGCCCGCGATCCCTTCACTTGCTGCGGGCGAGATCAATGTGATTCCTTCGTTGGCAGATGACTGCTGGTCCGCGATTTCTCTTCTTAGAATTGCGTCCAGGTCACGCGCAGTGTTGCCCTTTTTCGCCGGCTCTTCAATTTCCTCGGTAACCATCGCCTCATCTTGAATGCCAAGGGAAGCGAACTCTATCCCGCGTTGTTGTGCGGGAGCTTCGCGAAACCAGGGATCGGGCTGCTGCGAAAGATCTGCCGCCGTCTCCGTCTCAACATTGCTGGACAAAACTGATTCCTGTGTCGTTCCACTTGTCGTAATTCGGGACTCCAATCCCTGTCCGGCCGCGGCTGACAGCTCGCGGCCTCCCTCGCGCGCGTAACCGGCACTGGCAAGGGCGCTACGCACCGCTTCACGCACCGCCTCCGCGACGGCCGCTGAGCGGCGGAAACGAACTTCCGTCTTCGCTGGATGCACATTTACATCGACCTCTTCTAAGGGCGTGTGGATAAACAGGAGGGCAGCTGGATAAACGCCTTGCGGCAGAATCGCTCGATAACCTTCGGAGAGGGCCCGGCCAATCAAACGATCTCTAACAAACCTACCGTTAACAAATAGGTATTGGGCGTCGCGCGACGTGCGGCGATCGCGCGGCGCCGAAACGTAGCCGCTGACCCGAGCAACATGCGGCTGCCCGCCGGCTACTTCAAGCAAATTGTCGAGAAACTCTGCGCCAAAGATTTGATAGGCGCGTTCACGGAGATCGAGCGCCGCTGCCGCACGCAACACTTCGCGGCCGTTGTTGATCAAGGTGAAGGCGATTTCCGGATGCGCGAGCGCGTAATGGGTCACCAGGTTAGTTAAGTGAAAACTCTCGGTCGCTTCGGAGCGCAGAAATTTGCGACGGGCCGGCACATTGAAGAACAGGTCGCGCACAATGATCGTAGTGCCGCGGGGATGTGCGGCATCTTTAACATCGCGCATCCGCCCGCCTTCGATCACCACGCGCGTTGCGGCTGTGGCGTCTTCGGTTCTGGTAGTTAGTTCGACCCGGGCAACGGATGCAATCGAGGCTAAGGCTTCGCCGCGAAAGCCGAGCGTGCTGATCGAATCCAAATCTTCCGACTTGGCAATCTTCGAAGTGGCGTGTCTTTCAAAAGCCAGGAGGGCGTCGTCGTGCACCATGCCTTCGCCGTCGTCCGCAACTTTCAGGAGGCGACGGCCACCCGCTTCCACATCAATTGAGATTAAGGTGGCGCCGGCATCGATTGCGTTCTCCACCAGTTCCTTGGCAACTGAGGCCGGGCGCTCCACAACCTCACCGGCTGCAATCTGATTGGCGACGTGATCTGGAAGTAAACGAATCTTACTCATTGCCGATTGGCGATTGCCGATTGATAAAAGCGGGTTAGTTTTACGTGTCATGACCGATCCAAGGCCACCTCGGTGTTGCAGCTGCCACTAAAGTTCTCAAGTCGATTGTTATTCAATCGACAATTGGCAATTGGCAATTGGCAATCACAAGTAGACTATTTGATGTTCGTCCGATCCGATATTGATCGCGTTGTAGATCCAGTCGATGACGTAACGACCATGCCGGGCGAGGAGTGAGGTGACGTTGATGTGCCGCTCCTGCAAAGCCTTTTCCGGATAGAGTTGTTCGATTGCACGCTGAAGCTGGCGCTGGGCCGCTTCATCTCTCTGCAGCTGCGCCCGATGAAATCGCGAACGCAACCCTTCCAGCTGGTGATTGATCTTGCGCCGTCCGGTTTCGAGGGCATCGGCCAAAGTTGGATCAACTCCCCGCAGCTGCTCACGCAGCTGATCCAGCTCACTGTTGATGGAAGTCTCAGTCTCCCCAAACTTTTTCGCCGTTTCCGTCCCCAAATGTTCCTCGACTACCCTTGCCAGCAAACTTTCCTGACCGACAAAGAGACAGTCCAGGCGCAGACCATAACGCTCGAGTACGCGCCCCGTGTGGCGTTCGGTCATCGTCAAACTTGAGCGCGGCAGAATCGGCGTCGCGGGTCTCTCCAGCACACGGTAGACTTCCGCAGTTTGTGCAAAGTAAGCAATCTCCGCCGCGCCGCCGTAATAAGCAATCGTCGGCAACAAAAAATCCTGGACCACCGCACGCAGCGTTACATTGGGACTGAACTTCTCAGGATGCTGCAAAGCCAGCTCGGCAAGTTCTGCGACGCTGTAGCCCTTGTCCGAATTCTTCGCTGTGTATTTGCCTTCGCTATTCCGAGTCACGGCATGGCGCGCGCCAGTCTCGTCGTGTAGGAAAAGTGGGAAGGAGTTTTCGGAAGGAGTTACCTGGGCGTGGTAACCCGCCGCTTCCAATTCATGGCTGCGTGCCAAAATTCCGTTGGCAATTTCCTGGGCACTCATGGCCGCCTTCGCGTAGAGCGGCGCCGCTAACGATTTCAGCCGGATGTCTTGCGGATCAAGAACTATCAAGCCGTATTTGCCTGTGAGCGCAGTCATCATTCGCGCAAACGCTTCACCATACTTCCGCCCGGGCCTCCATGTGTCGCGCAACAGGGATTCCAGATCCGGGGTGAACTCAGAAAGCGGCAGCAGCTCCAGCAGCTTACTGACAGTGGTTTCGATTGACTCGTCGAGCACCACATCGCCAACCGGATGATTTTCCTGGTGTTGCTCTTCTGAAACTTCAACGGAGGCGAGCCGGCAATCGCGAGCAATGAATTGCGCTTTTGCAACTTCGCGAAAGTCGTGATCTTCAGTCGCGATCCAGAAAACCGGAACCGCTTTTGTGTTTCGTTGACTTAAACAGCCGGCGAGTTTCACCGCCGAAAGCGCTTTGTAGATCGTGTAAAGCGGTCCCGTGAACAACCCTGCTTGCTGACCCGAGACGACAGCCAGACAATCCGCCGCGCGCAACAAGTCGATGTTAGTCATGGTCTCTGCGCCGGCGCCCCAGGAGGCATTCATTTCAGCAAGAGCATCGCACAAGAGCTTCCGGTCAGTTGGGTGTGCTGCCAAGACTTCGGGTGCGCGCGCCGAGAGCTCGTGATGAAATCGGACTGCGGACGGGTAAAACCGGCGCAGGGCCACAGGATCGCTAAGGTAATCGAGGAAAAGCCGAGACTGCTGAGGAATCTGGTCGAAGGGAAGAGTTTCTACCCGAAGACCGGATTCTTCGGGGGTGCTGTAACATGCGGTTTCGGTAGCGCTCAAGTTCTGGTTACTCCCTACGTCAACATTGCAATCGCATTCTACGCAGGATGCTCGTCTCGTACCAGCAAGCGCGGCACGACGGTAGTGGCGTAATTGGAGGGGCGCCACTGAAGGACGCCCCTACGATTTCATTCGACCAGGAGACTTTCCCGCCAGACCGATCGAAATAATCAATCGTCCGCTGCGCTGACTAACGGTAAAGACCCTTCCAACGCCTGCTCGGCGTCTTCCAAACAGCTGCGAATCTCTTCGCGCTCCAGCTCGGTGCGCCGCATCAACGGCGCGCGTACGGCCCCACCGGCTAACCTTTTCATCTCAAGCGCAGCTTTCAATCCCCCGATTCCAAATCGGGTAGTCACTGCTTTGGCAAGAGGAGTCAGTCCTTCTTGCAACGCAGCCGCGCGATCAAGGTCTCTTGATTCAACGGCTCGAAAGATTGCCAGGCACATAGTAGTCGCGACGCAAGCGACGGCGAGAATCCCACCGCGAGCTCCCGCGGCTAACGTTTCAGAAAGGACAGTGCCGTTCCCGGTAAGTACAGCGAAGTTGGGGGGACTGAGGCGAATGGTCTCGCGCAGCTTCGCAACTTCCGCCGAGCTGTCCTTGATTCCAATGATGTTGGGATGCTGACTAAGTTGAGCTGCAGTCTCCGGTTCGATGCGAACGCCCGTGAGGTCAGGCATGCTGTAAAGCAGAACCGGAACTGGAGAGGAATCGGCGACCGCCAGGTAATGCTCCACTAATGCATCTTGCGTAATTGCCGCGCGATAAAAATGCGGCGTGATTACGAGTACTGCGTCGGCGCCGGCAGCGGCGGCGCGCTTGATTTCATTGATGGTGCCGCGCCTGCTTTCCTGTCCGGCACCGATGATGAAACTTAATTCTCGTGGCACTTCCGCCCGTGCTGTTTCGATTACTTCCTGACATTCCCGCTCATCCAGATTTACGCGCTCGCCGGTTGATCCCAGCACGACGTAACCAACAATGCCCGACGCATTCCAGAAGCGCAGGTTTGCTTGCAGACCCTTGCTGTCGATCTCCTCATCGGATGTGAAAGGAGTTGTAATTGGTAGCAGGATGCCACTCAGACTCTCCGGTAAGCTCACCGCTTCAGAAGTGGACGATCTTAAATTGTTTAAAGGGACTTTCAAGCGAAGGGATTATAACGCTGTAGTGACAAACTGCTACCTGAAAGCGTCAGTGAGTAAGGGTTCAGTTTTGTAAGCGGGCTGGGTCTTGCAAACACTGAACAGTTCGACCCAATTCGGCAAAGGTGCAGGGCAACCGAGAGAATAATTCATTTAAGCCGATTACGAGAAGGGTAACCCGATAACTTTTAGGCTGGATGTATCCAAGAGCGGATCGGAGTAAGTGAGGCAATAACCGAGACGCGATACGCCGGATGATCGGTCATCGCCCCACTCAAGATGTTAGCGGTTAGGTGATTCCCAGCGCCGCCCAGGTTTTAGGACCGACAACTCCATCCGGAACCAAATCATTGTTGGTTTGAAATTGTTCGACCGCGTCTTGTGTCGCTGAGCCGAAGCGGGCGTCAGGTTCAAGGCCGAGCTTCGCTTGAACTTCTGAAACGTCTGAACCTCGATCGCCAATTCTAATGGTGGCGAGCCTGGCCCTCAGCCGTACGTGGAAATGGTGATGGTGGCCATTTACAAACTGGCTTAGTCCCGCCGCTATTACCGTCGGGTCATTGAAAAAGAGGCTTTGGACTGGCGCCTTTTTCCACCATAACTCGATCAGAGCCGTGGTTGTCGCTCGATCGTATTTCGAGTCTGTGATAGTCACAGGCTCGTTCGCACCATCAGTGCGCATTGGTCGCACGTCAACATCCAATCCCACCCGATGCGATTTGTGAGGAGGCATTTCGCCGCCACCTTTGAGAGAGATCTGTCCAATGGAAAACGGGTGGTCGCCGTTTTGTGCGTCCCAGTCAGCGCCGACTGCCACGCACGCATCGATCGTCGACTTCTGACCAAATTGAAATTTGCCGCTGGGCCCTCGGTTGTTTGTCACATAGCCGACGCCGCTGGCTGGAAGAACTGTGTTTACATTCATGATGTTTCTCCTAAGTGAGATTGTGAGTTGCTGATTTCCATTTTGCTGGTTCAGTTAATGACGCTCGGAGATCAAGTACGCATTGCTTCTCTTTGTTTCTGCTGCATCGAGCTTTCTTAAATGCGTGCGGTTTCTTTCGCCAGACAAAGTTCTGCATCCGGCTTTAAAAGAACCGTTTCAACACCAGTCGCCCTATGAAGTGGCCATGCGGATCACCCGGAGCGCGACGCAGAGATGCCATATAGCCCAGTTCGAAGCGTGCCAACACAATATCGATTTGTAGCCCGGCGCCAAGGCCATAGCGCGTTCTGTTATCGCCGCTACCGGACAAACCTAGATGCGCTACGTCAAAAAGCAGGAGCGGCTTTACTGCGATAATGTTCGCGTGGTCGGCAATGAAGTTGGTGACTGGAAGAATCTCTCGATTGAATAGATCCTCGACCTCGGGTCTCGTGCGAGCCTTGGCAGCGCTCAAAGCCACTTCAGCTGCATCCAAACGGGCTTGCTCCTCAGGGGTGCGGTTCTCCGTGTTGCGCAAACGCAGGTCATTCTTTTGAGCATCGGTCAGCATATCGCGCGCTAGCTGGTTGACCATCAGATTCACGCCGCTTATTCCCACCAAAGTTTTCACAGTTGCCTTCAAGTCCCTACAGATAATAGCGTCGTCAGGCACGTGTCCTTTGAATTCTTCGTCACCCTCCCTCATACGTGACGAGGTCACCCACTCGTGTGGAATCAAGGGGCGCGACCAGGAAGAGATCGGTATGCTGAAACTTAAGTTAGCATGCCAAAAAGAAGTACCACCGCCACTTACGTTGCTTGCAACAGTACCCGCTTGGCTCTGACCGAGACTGCGAATGAGGGGGCCGGAGGGAAAGGCAGTCAAACTTTGCGCGCTTAGCTCGTCATAAAGAAATTGCCCTGATGGGGCTCCGCCATAGAATCGAGCATATTCCGGAACATTCCCCCACGTGCGACCGGCGCCCATCAGCAGTTCGAGCCCGAAAGTCGAGTCGTTCTTCCTTAGGTCCGTGGGCTTTTTCGGATCAGGATATGAAGTCCAGCACGGTTTATTTATCGCATCCAATTCGGGTGGGGAGATCTCATGAAAGTCTCTCTTGTGGGGAATGACAATATCTTTCCCGTAACCAAACAGCAGGGCTGCGCGCTTGTAAGACCCGCCACTATGATCGCGTGAGCCACCATCAAACCACAGGGCGGCCCTTGCGAGTCCCTTAGCTAAGCTGCCGTCTACGACAGCCCGGGTCTCGAATCCATTTTCTGAGCTGAATTCGTTTGGCAAATTATTGTCTGTGCGAATGAATCGATTGCGAGACCAGCGGTATTTGCCGCTAATACTTACTAACTTAATCCCTTGAGCTCTCAAACGCAGGTCGGCGTCGAAGCCGGCTATTAGGGCATTGCTCAAAACTTTTCCGCTGCCGTGTGGCAGGTTACTGGCATCAAACCTCGCGTCCACCGCAAGGTTTTGAAATAGGTCGCGTGCGTTTGTGCGAGCCAGTGTTAACCCCGAACTTGTGTCGTAAAAATCTTTGGAGATTCCCTTCCAACCCTTCAGTCTCAGCAACAGCTTCGTGTCTTTGCTTTCCAGACTTAATCCCGGCTCCTCGGTGTCACCAGATGAAACCGTCCCTTCCCCTGCGGTCGGAAACGTAATATCGATGTCTTCGTCCGGAGAGGCGGCCGGAGTTGGCGTTGCAGGCGGCGGTACGCTGGCAATAGGAGATGATGTGGGTTCGGCTTTGAAGATACTACCCAAATCCAAAAGGTCAGTAGCCGTGTCTATTGATCCAACGGGCCCGACACTGTGGTCCTGACGCGCACCTACACCCGGGTTCAAAGCCAACAGGGCCCGCGGCATTGCCCCGTAAAATGCGGCAAGAGCTGAACGTGGGAAGAGTAGTAGATAGGGGCTCGAGTCCAGTGCGTCGATATCGACGAAGTAACGCTTGATTGTGACGTCAACACACTTGGTGGTGCCAGGCAAAGCCGTTTGGCACTCGTGAGGGCTAATCTTCTCGACGCATTCCAACCAAGTCCTACCCGCCTTCACCGATAGTTTGAGTTTGTTAGCGATTAGCCTTTCGTACTTCTCTTGCGCCGGATCCGAAGCATAAAACTCTCTGATTTCCTTGATGTACTGACTGGCGCGGTCGGACGAGTATGCTTCGTTGCGATGGCTGTCCAGAAGATTGCGAAGCTCCGTGGGGATTTTGCCAAAAAGGGCTTTCACTTTTACAGAGCGCACCTTGAAGTCGATCACTTCGCTGCTGTCAACGCACTGCGCTCTAACCGGGACTAACGGTATTACTAAAAGAAAGAATGCTAGGAGTGGAGCCCTCCTTGCGAAGGGCCCGTGCTTGCTTTGATACACTTGGTGAACTCCGGAATAGTATCAGTTGCGGAAGGTGCGCAGAGGCCACTTACCCTTCCAGAGCGAAGTTAGCGATTCTGTTCGATGCACCGACGACCTCTTTCTTCACGCTGTCCAGCTTCTGTGGTGTCATCGTGCTTGCGTCCTTGAGTTCGAGTACCGCCGGCCCTGCCTCGTTAATAACAACGTCGGCTTGTTTGTCATTCAAACCGTTCGCCGCGGTAGCCTGGATTCCTTGCTGAACGACGGAAGTGCCACCCTTAAACGAGACATGGACAAGTTGATCGAAGCCATCTCCGGTTGCCTTCTTTTTGTAGAGGTCGAAAACGATCTTCCAAACCGCTTCGGCCTGGGGAGTGCAACTCTTCTCAATAAGGACTTGAATTTTGAAACCAGAGGCGGGTGCGAAGACCATTACTTCGATTTCGAAGGGCTTACACGTCTTTGGTCCAGTGGTAAGAGCCACTTTTATCGGGTCTGTGGCTCCTGTTACGTTAGGTTTAGTCGGTTGGTTGGTAGACATCATATCTCCCATACATGGACGGGTGGTCGGTGCAGGAAAAGTATTACCTCTTGAGGACGGGGCTGCCTCCCCTTCTGCTGCACGTGCCGCTCCCGGAATTCTGTTTGACAGTAAGCCAAAACTTTCGCTCGAGCTCAGCGTTCAGCTCAAAGCAATGTGCTGTATTCGATGCGTTATCATTATGAAGTTCAC
>JBPCMI010000092.1:0-20522 GCA_051002415.1 Pyrinomonadaceae bacterium | reverse complement strand
GGCTTTGGCTACAAACTCTTTTCCTACCCTGGATTCAAGGCGGGCAGTTAAAACTAAACATTTCGAGAGCTGGGGAGACACGATGACTCAACCGTTCCTTCTGCGCCTTGGCGTGACGTCACTATTGTTACTCATTGCCATTGCCACCACCACCTTTGGTCAGATCAAGCCTGGTCGCGACCCGCAGCAACCGATCGACGAGCAATACTCCAGCAAGATTCGGGAGTACACAACGGAAACGTTTTTCAACTCTCCGCTTACTGACTACCTGCCCGCATCGCCAAACGTGCCGACGCCTAAATCTGTGCTCGGCGATGTCGCCGGCGCACCCGGTAAATTGCCTTACTCGAGCGAAGTCTATCGCTACATGCGCATGCTTGAGCGCGCCAGTCCGCGCGTCAAAGTCTTTTCCATTGGGACGACCGAAGAGGGGCGCGAGATGATCGCCGTGGCCGTCGCCTCGGAGACTCTGCTCGCAAAACTCGATGAGAACCGTGCACGCCTGGCGAAGCTTGGGGATCCACGCACCATCAGAATGGATGAAACGGAGGCGGACCGGCTCGTGGCTGCTTCATTTCCCGTTTACTACATCACCGGCACGATCCACTCGCCCGAAACAGGGTCACCAACCGCGTTGATGGAACTCGCCTATCGTCTCGCGGTCGATGAAAGTTTGTACGTCAAACAAATCCGCGACAACGTTGTCACCTTGATCACCCCCGTGGTCGAGGTTGACGGCCGCGATCGCATGGTCGATGTCTACAATTGGCACCTCGCGAACCCGGGAGCGAATTGGCCGCCCCTCGTCTACTGGGGACACTATGTCGCACACGATAACAATCGCGACGCGATCGGTCTTTCTCTCAAACTGACGCGCAACGTGCTGAATACCTTTACTGGTTGGAAAGCGCAGGTGCTTCATGATCTGCATGAGTCGGTTCCTTATCTTTACGACAATACGATCGGCGACGGACCTTATAACGCCTGGGTCGATCCGATTCTCACGGATGAGTGGCAGCTGATTGGTTGGAACAACGTTTCGGAGATGACTAAGTTTGGGATGCCCGGAGTTTTCGCTCATGGAAACTTCGACACCTGGTCTCCGGGCTACCTGATGTTCATCGCCGCGACGCACAACGGCATCAGCCGCCTGTACGAGACCTTCGGCAACGCAGGCGCCGATACAGTTGAGCGCACGCTCGCCCCAGATGATTATTCGCGCACCTGGTTCAGGCAGAACCCGCCACTTCCACGGGCGAAATGGTCGCAGAGAAACAACAACAACTATCAGCAGACCGGCTTGCTAACTTCACTTCACTACTTCAGCAACAACTCCAAGCTCTTTCTGAAGAACTTCTATCTTAAGAGTAAGCGGTCGATTGATAAGCCGAAGAATGAAGGGCCGGCGGCATACGTGTTTCCCGCGGACGATCCCCGTCCCGGCGGGCAGGCGGATTTGCTAAGACTACTGCAGGCTCAAGGGTGCGAAGTTCATCGTGCGACAGCACCATTCACGGTGATGGTTAAAGCAAAGAAGAACGGTGCGAAGAAAGAGACGCCGTCTCCTTCACCTGGTGTCTCGCCAACTCCCAGTAGTTCACCTTCTCCAGCCGCTAGTCCCACTCCCGCGCCCAAAACTGAGGATCGGCAATTTCCGGCGGGCAGCTACATCGTGCGCATGGATCAACCCTACAGCCGCATCGCCGATGCGCTTCTTGATCATCAGTACTGGGCGCCAAACGATCCGCAGCAGGATGTTTACGACGACACGGGTTGGACGCTCGGCGAACTGGGCAATGTGCAGGTCGTCCGCGTCACTGACGTTAAAACGCTAACGGTGCCGATGGAACGAATCACTGCGGAAGTGCGAGCACCCGGCGCTCTCAATGGCAATGGCTCTGTCTATCTGATCAACCATACCGCGGACAACACGCTCGCAACCCTTCGCTATCGGTTGAAAGAGGTGGGAATGGAAGCCGCAGAAGAGCCTTTCGAAGCAGCGGGTCGCAAGTTCAATCGTGGTTCTTTTATTATCCGCAAAGCGGCGGCGACTAATCTACAACGAGCTGCTACCGAGTTAGGCGTGCAAATTTATGCCGTCGAAGCGGCGCCGACTGTCAAAACGCACGCGATTGGCGCACCTCGTGTGGCCTTGGTGCATACCTGGATGGACACCCAGGACGAAGGCTGGTGGCGCGTCGCGCTTGATCAGATGAAGATTCCCTTTAGCTACATCAGCACGCAGGATGTTGCCAAAGATTCAGATCTGCGAAACAAGTATGACGTGATCATCTTCGCGCCAGTCGGCCGCGGAATGGAAGCGATAATTAACGGGATGCCAATGTGGGGCAATGCCTTGCCCTGGAAAACGACAACGTTGACTCCGAACCTGGGAAAAATTGATTCGACAGACGACATGCGGCCGGGGCTGGGATATTCAGGCCTGATGAACTTGCAAAAGTTTACGAAGGAAGGCGGCCTCTTTATCGGCATAATGGACACCGCCGAGCTAGCCGTCAACACTGGTTTCACGCCAGGACTTTCGATCACTCGCTCGACTCGATTGAAAGCGATCGGAGCAGTGTTGCGTTCAAAAGTCGTGGACGATAAGAGCCCCATTGCTTATGGCTATCCCGAAACAGTTTCGATCTATTGTTTCAACGGGCCGATTTTCGGAGTGAGTAATTTCGCTTCCGGTCGCGGTGGTCGTCCGCGCAGAGAGCAAAGAGCTACAGGACGTGGCACAACCGATGATCCGGACATCGTTCAGGGCAGACCGCCGGTTGAAGCTCCGGAATTGCCTACAGCGGAAACGTGGGAAGCCTATCCGGTCTTGCCCGAACAAAAGCGTAACGGCATCAACATCATTCCCGTCGAATTTCGGCCGCGTGTGGTCTTCCGTTATGCCGACAATAAGGATCTGCTGGTATCGGGTCTGCTCGATGGCGGCGACGAGATCGCGCAACGTCCAATGATTGTCGATGTGCCTTCAGGCAAAGGTCACGTGGTGCTGTTCTCAAATAATCCAATGTGGCGCGGCCAGACAAAAGGAAGCTACTCCTTCGTGCTGAACGCGATTCTGAATTTTGATAATTTGAACGCGGGCAGAAAGCTGGACGAGAAGTAGCCAGAGTCTGCGCCTTAATCAACTTGAGAGGTTAAGTTTCAGCCTGGCCACTCGCACGTTAGGAAGGGGGCCCCTGCCCCCCGCCGACCTGAGATTAAGCCGCATCAGCCAAAGGCTCTCTCTTTCTCGTAAGGCAACTCGAGGAGATAAAATACTCGGCAGGATACAGATAGTCTTCGCCTTCATTGTCTACACGCGGGCGCATTTCGATTTGCCGCCTGCTAATCAGGAATTAACCGATAAATCATACGAGGAGTGAGCAAGTCCTGATCATCACCGCGAATACACGCCGCAAAGTTCTGCGCTGGTTTTAGGTGTCTTGACATCGCGTTAATCCAGATAACGTTGATCGTTAACTTTTTCTTTCCGATGCCGTGAGCTTCAAACCGGTGGAGCTCCGCTAAACGAATCGTATCATCACTCAGACGGACATTGGCAACCCCTTTCAACTTACGCCAACGACCACTCCCAGAACGCTTCTCCAACAACCGAAAATCCGAATGTTGCGGCGAAGCTAAGTCGGCATCCATCGCGAGATCAGGCGATGCCTTGATAGAAGTTTGTCTTTCGCTGTTGCAGTGGGGCAGTATTCGTGGCGAACATAATTTGCGCGCTAAGAGCTGTAGCCCCTAAAGCTACGATGAATAGTCTTGTCCTTTGAGCAGCGCTTTTACCATAACTCACTTGAAACGTAACATTCTTATTTATGGGCTGTGTGGTGGCTTGCTGATCGTCGGCCTGCGCCTGATTGAATATCGCTTCCTGATAGTCGGTCATTCCCTGGAAATCTACGGCGGTCTCATTGCTGTGGTGTTCGCCGCCCTCGGCATTTGGCTGGGTCTAAAGCTGACCCGGAAAGAAGAGGTGGTAGTCGTGCGCGAGGTGCAGGTGCCCGGTCCGCACACGTTTGTCTTCAACGAGCGCAAGCAACTGGAGCTCGGCATCACCAAACGCGAGCTGGAAATACTGAGCCTGATTGCGGGCGGGCTAAGCAATCGAGAAATTGCGGAGAAGCTCTTCGTGAGCGAGAACACCGTGAAAACTCATTCCAGCAGGCTGTTCGACAAGATGAACGCAAAGCGACGAACTCAAGCTGTGCAGATTGGGAAGGAATGTGGGTTGATACCCTAAAAACAGGTTCGGGTCTCGAGTTTTCAAGTTTCAAGTTTCGCGCAGGTTGCTGTCTTGAGACCTGAGACTGGGAGATTGGGAACGTGAAACCTTAAACTTGAAACCTGAAACTTAAGTATGATTTTCGCCATTCGCCCCTACAATCATTCGAAAGTATGACGACATAGCTCTGGCCGAGCGCTAGTTTCACGCCCGACTCGCAAACCACAAAGGAGCTTAAGCACATGAAAAAGATTGTTCTAACCTTCGGGCTAATTTCGGGCGGTATTTTGGTGCTGATGATGGTTGCCGGTATTCCCCTGATGAAAGGCAGCGACTTCGGCAAACTCGAGATCATTGGTTATTCAACCATGGTCGCATCTTTCTTAATGGTCTTTTTCGGGATTCGCTCGTACCGCGAAAATATCGGCGGTGGTGTGATTTCATTCGGAAAAGCATTGAAGGTAGGGCTGTTGATTACTCTAGTCTCCTGCGCCTGTTACGTGTTCGCCTGGCAGATTATTTACTTCAATTTCCTGCCTGACTTTGCCGAGAGATATGGCACCTACACGATCGATAAGGCACGTGCTGCGGGCGCCAGTGCTGCCGAACTCGAAGCGCAAAAAGAGCAGGTGAAGCAGTTCAAGGTGATGTACGACAAACTCCCGTTTAATATTGCATTGACTTTCCTCGAGCCTTTGCTAGTGGCTTTGCCGATGACCTTGATTTCCGCGGCGCTTCTCAGACGCAAAGAACCGAAAACGGGTTCGAGCAAGTTTGAACCCCAAGCGTCGCTATCGCTATGAATCTGGTCACCGGCTCCAATCAGAACATAATTATCAGTTAGGAAGGTGTGCTTGCCCCGCTGCGGTTGAATCGAATTCCCCCAGCGGGGTCACACTTTTTCTCCTTGAGCAGCTTCTGCTCCGCGCTCAGGATTCGACAGTTTCCCTTCTGCGTTGGACTTTAATCACATCTTCTTCGATTATGGTCGGCGACTTTATCGATCAAGCAACGAGTGGAGGAACGAGTGACTAAATTTTCTGTGTCGATAATTTTTGGAATCTTACTTTTCGCCTTGCCGGCCGCCGTCGCAGCTCAGCATGGTTTCAGCGTGAAACAGTATGAGGAGTTTCATGATGTGCTACATCCTTTGGAGCATGAAGCACTTCCTAATAACGACTTCGGTCGCATTCGCAAACACTCCGCGACGCTATTCAAGCACGGTCGCGAAATAGTCAAATTCGGTGTACCCGACGGTACTCCCGACGATAAGCAGGCTGAGTTCAAGAAGGAGTTGGCGAAGTTCAATAGCGCGCTTGCCAAATTTCGTATCCAGGCGCGCCGTGGCTCAAACTCCCAACTAAAGACTTCTTACAGCGCAGTTCACGACTCGTTTGAGATGCTGGCTGGGATGCTGCCGCGGCAGTAATTGTGAGAACGGACGTGGCAGAGTTCATCGCCAAGGCGCCGAGGCGCAGAGGCGCAGAGGCGCAAAGAAAGCGTAAACTGTGGCCCTGAGTGATTCGGCTCAAATTTTGAAAATGCAAACTAGGAACTGCGAAGAATTACTAAATTCTAAGGCCATCTCGGCGACTTGGCGTCTCCGCGTCTTGGCGGTTGAGTGTTGAAGATTAAGTTCCGGGCCATACAGTAGCATCCATCAATGAGCGACAAGAGCATCCAGGAAACTTACGCACCCAATCTCGCCTGTTTTGGATGTGGACCGAAGAATGAAAAGGGTCTACACATTCGCAGCTTTCCCGCGCGCGACGGCGATGATGTTGTAGCTGAATGGCAGCCCGAGACGCATCACGAAGCATTCACCGGGATGCTCAGCGGCGGCATCGTCGGGACTGTGCTCGATTGTCACTGCAACTGGACTGCCGCCTGGCATCTGATGCGGAAAGCGGGACTGGACCATCCGCCCTGCACCGTGACTGCGGAATACACAATTAAACTGAAGCGGCCCACGCCAACTGACTTGCCGCTAAAACTAGTGGCTCGAGTAGTTGAGTCGCAGGAGGATCGGGCGGTTGTGGAAGCAGAGTTGATAGCTCACGATCATGTGACTGCCACTTGTCGCGGTATTTTTGTGGTAGTGAAGCCGGGCCACCCTGCTTATCATCGCTGGTGACAACCCCGGGTAGGAACGCATTGAGGTTTAAGTATGAAGCTCTTAGTATTGGCATTCATCGTCTGCTGCTTCTCCCCAAGTCTCTACGGCCAAAGTCGAGAGGCTCCTGTGGCGCCACCGCTGAAGGAGACGGAAAACGCCAGCAACGCTCAAAAGTACTTCTCCGATGTAGTACTCGTAAATCAGCATGGCGAGCAACTGCGCTTCTACAGCGATCTGTTAAAGGGGAAAGTCGTAGTCATCAGTTCCTTCATGGCCACCTGTACTTCTGCCTGTCCGGTCAAAAATCGCAACCTCGAAAAGCTTCAAGAGGCAGCCGGAGATCGCCTCGGCAAAGACGTTTTCATTCTCTCGATCTCAGTTGATCCTGTTACTGACACGCCGGAGCGATTGAAGGAGTATGCCAAAACCTATCATGCGAAACCGGGCTGGCATTTTCTGACCGGCAAGAAAGAAAACGTTGATTGGGCCTTGTACAAAATCGGGCAGTACGTGCCTAACAAAGAAAACCATATCAACCTCCTTGTGATTGGCAACGAATCGACGGGACTTTGGAAAAAGGCTTTCGGGCTGGCGAAAGAAGAAGACCTGGTGAACGTTTTCGCTTCGGTACTAAACGACAAAACCCCTGCCACCAATTGACTAAAGCTTCACACCACAATTCAAATTCGTTACCTTATGAAGTCTTTAATAAATACTTGCGGCCTTGTTCTGCTTCTCTGCATTAGCGCGTCCGCTCAGTCGATCCCGACGTCGCCAGCGGATGCAGTTAGACTCGCTGCCAAAGCTGAGGATTGCGGCTGCGAGTCTCAGCCGGTGCCGGAAGTTTTGGCCATTGTTAATGGAATCAAAATTACCAATGCCGAGCTTGCCGCCAACCCGCGCATCAAGCAGCTGCAACGAGAAGTAATAGAAACGCGAAAACAAGAGGTTGAACTGCAAATCAATAGTCTCTTACTTGAAGCTGAAGCGCGGAGACTGGGCACGAACACAACGGCTTTACTGCAGACGGAAATAATCGGGAAGGTGAAAGCTCCGACTGAAGCCGAGGCGCAGGCTTTCTATGATCAGAACAAAGCCAAAATCAATGCTGAATTTGCCTCAGTCCAGAGCGAAATACTGAGTTATCTGAAAGGGGAACGAGAACGCGAGGCTGCGAAGGCATATGCGCAACGCTTGCGTGCAGCGGCAAAAATCACCGTCTCGCCACTACCTGTCACGGCTCCGGCTAGCAAGCAGGATCTAGCGCGAGTCTTTGCAACGGTGAATGGGAAGAACATTACTTCAGGCGACGTCGAAGAGAGCCTCAAACCCCTCATCTTCTCGGTTCAGGAACAAACTTTTTCCCTCAGGAAACAGGAAGTGGATCAACGAATCAACGATGTCCTGCTGGAACATGAGGCAAGCAAGCGCGGCATCACGACGAAAGCGCTTGTAGAAGCTGAAATAGGCTCAAAAACAGGTGGGGTTACTGACATTGATGCGGAGCAGTTTTACCAGAAAAACAAGGAACGTCTGAACGGAAACTTTCCTACCTTAAAGACCCAGATCATTCAGTATCTAGTCGAACAAAGGAAACGCGAACAGGAGCAGGCGCTTGCCGAACGGTTGCGTTCGGGAGCGAAGTTGCAGCTGTTTCTGATCGAACCTCAGCCGCCTCTGTACACAATAGCGATTGACGACCAGCCGCTGCGCGGAAATCCAGCGGCAACGACGACCGTAGTCGTCTTTACCGATCTGCAATGCCCGGCATGCGCAGAATTGCATCCGATTGTCGAACGGCTAATCGGTGTGTATGGTGAACGTATCAAGTTTGTTATTCGCGACTACCCGCTCAATCAACACAAAGAGGCGATGATGGCCGCAGTGGCAGCGGAGGCAGCCCGCGAGCAGGGAAAGTACTGGGAGTACGTCGCAATCCTTTTTCAGAATCAATCTGCGCTTCAGGTGGATAAGCTGAAGGAGTATGCGACGCGGCTGAAACTTGAACAAGCAAAATTCGACCAAGCGCTCTTGAGTGATCGGCTTAAGGAAAAAGTGCAACGCGATCAGATGGACGGGTCGAAAATTGGTGTAAACGGCACCCCCGCAATTTTTATCAACGGTAGAAGATTTGCCGATCGCAGTTATGAAGGTTTGCATGCGGCACTCAATGCAAGCCTGACAAACAAGCGCTAGGCGTGAACAAGGAAGACATATGGACTGGGCTAATTCATTAATGCAGTTTGAAATCATGGGCGAAGTGGCGTTCGCGATGTTGCTTGGTGGGGTGATTGGCTTCGAGCGCGAAATGGCTGACAAGCCGGCGGGCTTTCGCACACAGATGCTGGTGGCGGGAGCGGCAGCCCTGCTGGTTGGTCTAGGAGACGCAATGCTGCGCAGATTCGCCATGGACAGCAGCATTCATGCGAGCTCGGATCCGATTCGTATTGTAGAAGCCATTGTTACGGGCATCAGTTTCCTCGGGGCCGGGACCATCTTTCGTCGTGATCGCACAGAACAAGTCGAAGGACTTACTACGGCTGCGTCCATCTTATTGTGCGCTGCGGTGGGAATCAGCGTGGCATTGCGGCAGTTCGTGCTGGCCGTGGGCGTGACCTTATTGGCCCTGTTCGTGCTGCGCGGTTTGACGGCAATTGAAAAGCGTCTAATTAAATCCAAACGCTAGCTCAGTTCTGGCATGTAGCGACCTCGCAAGGTACTGAGCAGTGGCGAATTTCAACGCCAAGGCGCCAAGCCGCCAAGCCGCAGAGGAGCGTAAACAGTGGACTTGAGCGGTTTGGATTAGCATTTGAAAAAGTCAGTCAGGAACTAACAATAATCACTAAACTGTTAGACATTCTCTGCGACTTGGCGTCTCGGCGTCTTAGCGCCTTAGAATTGACCAACGCTGCTTGGCAATCGGCAATTGGAAATTGCCAATGTTCGAAATGTTTCCCACCAAAAATAGGCGCGCAACCTTGTGTACCGTGAACGGCTTCTAAGGGAACACCAGTTACCATTGAAGACCTAAAATGCTCACTGCCAGCGACAAGCGACGCTTTCTTCGGGCGACCAGCGGACTGGCCCTGCTGCTGTCGCTATCTTTTGTCGAAGATGCGCTGGGGCAGTCAGGACGGCGAGCAAGTCGAGGTACTACGACGCCCGCGCCAATTCCTGTTCCCACTCCGGAAACTATCGCTCCAATCCATAAGAAATTAGCCGAGCTTAACTATCCCATTCACCTGCTCATCGCTAAGCAGAACACGTCAAAACATCTCGCCACGGAAGACGTGATTTTCAACAGCTTCATTCACCGGCTGAACGAGCTTCCGAACATCAAGGGCACCTTGATTGGCGATCTGAAGCGAGAGGGTGCAGCGAAACGCGCTCTCGCTGAGACCGATGCGTATGTAGTGTTGTTGCAATTCGAGATTGACAACTTTCAGGGCGGCAAGGTTGTTATCAATTCTCCGGATCTCGAAGTCAAATACTTTGTCTTCCCGCCCAGGACGGTGCAGCCCCAACTGCGCGGCAAGATTTACTACCAATCGCTTGGTGGACCGCAAGGCAGGAAAGCGAACTCGCCAAGTGATCCGCCGATCAGGATCACAGTCGAAGCCGCCGGACACGAAGCTGCCGAACGATTGTATTTTTGGTTAGCGGAACTGGTGGGAACAAAGCCAGAACGGTGAAAAGCCCGAAGGCGCGGCAGAAGGTACCTCTTATCAGATAGTTCTTATCTCATCGAGCGCCGCTCCGAGACGAACGAGTCCTTCTTTCAACATCTCCGGATCGTTACCAAAGCCAACGCGGAAATGGTTGGGTTGCTCGAAGAAGCTTCCCGGCACGACTGTCGTTTCATACTCTTCTCGCAGCAGGTTGCAGAAACCATCAGCGCTTCCCTGCTTCAACCGCGGGAAGACAATCGTGCCAAAGTTGGGTCGGACGGCCTCGAGATCGGCGCGCATATCAAGAAAATCGTAAACGAGTGCCCGGTTCTCCTTGAGGCGTGCGTCGGCCCGCGCTCCAATCTCGTCGAGCTGACCCAGAGCGATTACACTCAATCTCTCAGCCGGATGCGCCGGCATCACGCCAAAGAGATCGTTCAGACGCCAAATCGTCTGCGCCAACTCAGGCTCGGCAACGATCCAGCCACAACGAATACCACTCAAGCCAAAGGCTTTCGTTAAGCTGCTGGTCGTCACGAACTGAGGACCAAGCGTGAATGCAGTTGCCGGTCGCTTAGCGAAAAGAGCTTCAAGGTAAACCTCATCAACAAGAACTCGTGCTCCCATTCGTTTTGCCAGCTCGCCCACGTCGCGTAAGGTCTCTTGTGTGATTAGAACGCCAGTCGGATTGTGCATGTTGGTGAGGACAATGAGCCGGGTACGTGACGTCAGGTTTCGTTCAACTTCCTCGGGCAGCACGCGAAACTCACTATCGAAGTTGCGATTAAAGCGCTTGATCTCGGCCCCGAGGTACCGGGCTAAAGCTAAAAGCGGCTCGTATGTTGGCTGTTCGATCAAGACTTCATCGCCGGGGTTTACCACTGCTGCCATCGCCAGGTGATTAGCGAGGGAGGTACCGATCGCCGTGACAATTGAGTCGCGGCCAACGCCCAGGCGCGCAGCGAGGGCACTCTGCAACGGTTCGTAACCGTAGCCACCGTCGCGCGTCAGTTCGAGATCGTGCAGTTGGACGTTCAATTCATCGAGACGCACATTTGCGAGGCCACTAGTCGCGAGGTTAAAGCGAGCGTGAGAGCTCTTTTTAGCCCAGGCCATGTACTCTGAACCACCGTGTTCCCGCGCGGCCGTGATCATCTGCTTCTCCATTTCCAAAACAGGTAGGCGGGTATTCCTGCCAGCAGAATCCCCAATCCAATCAAGGTGTTTTCGGGATAACGATAGATCGTGTTCGCCACAACGATCCAACAAACCGCCACGAATAGACCAGTCGTAATTGGATGTCCAGGAACTCGAATGCCGGAATGTTCCTTTTCTCTGCGCAAACGAAAGAGACAAAGCGCTGTCAGACCGAAGAAAATGAAGTCTACTGAAACTACGTAGTTCAAAATCTCTTCGTAACGACCCCAGAGCGCTATCACGATTGCGAGCAAGCCCTGGAGCGCAATTGCCACCATCGGAACGCGGGTTCGCGGATGCACCCGGGCGACACTTTTGAAAAACAAACCGTCTTCAGCCATTGCGAAATAAACGCGCGGCGCCGTCAGCATACCCTGGCTCAAGAATCCCAACGTTGAAATTGCGATTCCGGCGGCAATCAGTTTAGCGCCGGTCGAACCCAGCGCCACCTTCATAAGATCAGAAGCCGGCGTGGTGGTTTTTGCCAGGCCTTCGGGATTCAGCACGTAGAGACAGGCGACGTTTACCAGGAGATAGAGACTCACCACTCCGATGACGCCGATCAAAAGCGCGCGCGGAAGATTCCGGCGCGGCTCGCGAATTTCGCCGGCCACGAAGCTTGCGGTCTGCCAACCACCATAAGAAAACAGTACCGGAACCATTGCTGCGCCGATCGCCGTCAGGAAACTTAGCGAGATAGGCGGCGTCGCATTTATCGTCTCTTGAGTTTGCGGAGCTGCAAGCAACAATCCGCAAGCAATGAGAGCCAGGATGGCGACAATTTTTAGCACCATCAGAAAGCTTTGCAATGTGCCGCCCGCGCGCACGCCTATACAGTTGATTATCGTGAGTCCGGCCAGGACTAGGGCAGCAATTCCGCTTCCGCTAAGCGGAATCTGACTCAACTCCAAAAAGTAGCGGGCGAAGGTAACTGCGACTGCGGCCATGCCACCGCTTTGAATTACCAGCAGCAAGGCCCAGCCGTAGAGGAATGCTACTGACGGATGGAAGGCTTCACGTAGATACGCGTATTGGCCGCCGACTTCGGGACGAAGTGCAGCGAGTTCGGCCCAAATAAAAGCGGCGACGAGCGCAATCAATCCACCAAACGCCCATACGCCGAGAATCAGCAGCGGCGTGGAGACCTGGCGCGCCACCACTGAGGGATTCATAAAGATCCCTGACCCAATGATGCCTCCCATCACCAGCATGGTCGCGTCGAACAGACCCAGACGTCTTGCTAATTGAGTGGGAGCAGCCTTGCTCTCCTGTGAGCTCATAAGCAGGTTCACCCCCGAAGGGAGAAATTCAATAGCAGTGGGCCAACGCCCACGGAACCGAATCACTTTATCGAACGCTTACCTTGGGTCTTCAACATGAATCGGAGCCAAACACCCTGCTGCCCACCCATTGCTTTTAGCCCTTCAAGGTTATTAATGCGATGACTGCATTAATAGCAACGCCAATCGCAAAATAAAGCCAATAGCGAACAGGACGCATACTGCTTTTAAATCGCATTAAGGTCGCGCTGCCAAAGGGAATCCATATCACAACACCGGAAATCAGACCTGGCCCATATTCGCGATAATAGGCGCTGGTCGCGAGGTGACTTATGCCATTAAAGAGGACTACCGTGCCGAGGATTACTAGTAGCTGGCGCGGAAAACCTAACCGGCGTGCGATCAGAATTCCGAAAACAATCAAAGCGAGGCCAATGGTCTGTCCCACGAGAAACTTTGTCGGCGACATTTCAACGCCGCGAAGCCTCTTGAGATAGGCGGAATAGCCCTCACCTCCGTAAAATTCTTCGGCGATGTGGATTACGTAAGTGAGCGGGAATAGCCAGGACCAAAGCGTCACGGAGGAATCAGGTTTAGCGGGCATGGCGGTTACTAGCTACGATTTTTAAACCGCCAATACGCCAAGAAACGCAGAGTACGCGGGGATAATTAGTCAAAGACCGTTGGCGAGATGACGGTTCCCTACCTTTCTCAATCATCTTGGCGAACTTCGCGCTCCTTGGCGGTGCTTAGTCTTGATAAGCAACAAAAAGCCGGAGCCATTGTTGACTCCGGACTTTTGCTTTTTACGACACGTCGTAACTAGAATCCATTGCTGGCGCCTTTAAATCCATGAAGAGCCTGCTTCAACCCCCACGTAATTACACGCTTGTTGTCGTAGCAGTAACCCAGAATGTAATTACAGGTTGAGAGACAGTGTTTGGTGCACTCCACTTTCATCTCATCGAGTTGTTTTACGTCAAACTTGTGATTGCCGACCGTGCCCCAGTCGTGTGTCGCCGAATACATCGGGAAGCAGGGCGCGAGTGAACCATCGGTGCGAATGATGAGCGAGTTTTGACCGGCACGACACTGCCAGGGCGGCACCGCGCCGCGCATCAGTAACTTCATGTCTTCCATGTGCTGCTGGGGATTTGCCATCTTGTATCCGTGATTTAGACGCTTGTCTTGGAGATAGTCGAGCAGCGCATCCACCTTCGGCCAATCTTCGGGCGTTAAATAGGTCTGATTCTCATCGAGATGTTTAAAGTGCGACTGCTCCATCATCGGCGTCTCGTTGATGTGGTAGTCAATGGCAATCCAATTGGATCGCGCTATCTCGGTCAGTTCCACTACATCGTCCATGTTGTTATGGCAGATGTTGATATTGAACATCACTGAGTAGCCATAGTGATGCTGGCGTTTCACGAGATAATCGAAGTTCGCCCGTATCGGATCGAACGCCTTTGGCAAAGACTTTCTTTCCTTGACCGAATCGACGGCGATATTGAAGGTCGCGATCCCGGCATCACCCAGCCGATCGATGACGTCGGGTTTCAACAGGCGAGCATTCGTCGGCAGGTAAACGAAGATGTCCTTTTTCGCGCTGTAGTCGACGATCTTGTGAATGAACTTCGGTCGCAGCAACGGCTCGCCGCCCATCAGGGCCAACACGCGCGCCCCAATCGAATGAATCCAATCAATCGAGCGCTTGCCAACGTCTTCCGTCATTCCCTTGACCGCATTGTTGTATGACCAGCAATGGTGACAATCCAGATTGCACTTCCATTCAGTAAAGAGGTAAGGGATGATCGGTCGCAGTTCGCCCGAGTGCCAGCGCGATTTGAAGTATGGCGCGCCCCAGGTTTTCCAGGTCCGCTTGGCGTTCAGCTTTTGATATTCCCGGCGCGACATCGGCACGGGATCCGGGTGTTGCGGAAAAACGGGTTCGGGCAAGACCTCTTCGGGCATGGGAACCAGAGCCGGTCTGGTCTCGGACTTATAAAGAATTTGGTGTAGCTTTTGATCGATGCGATACGGTTGCGCCGAGGTACCCGCGGAAAGATTCTCCTGAGTTTCTGCCATTTCTCTCCCTCTGAGATAAAGGTTTCGGGTGGAAGGATTAAGATTACAAAACGTGGGGATTCTGGCTGATGTTTTAGCGAATTGCAAGTGACTTGAGGTTTCTTGTCGTTCCTAGCCACCCACCCAGCTGTGTTTGGGGTTGTTCGTATGCTGGGAATTCCCGTCCTCCGGATGTTCGCAGGACTGGAACAGGACACCGTCCGACATGAATCAGCACCTCCCAACCCTCACGTTGCGAGCAATCATGAATAAGGATAACCTCTGGCTTTTTGTTGTCGCCTAAATACGCGCCCTGACAGCAAGCGTCGCGGTTGAACTGATAAGAACAGGAGTTTGGATTGGCTGCAAAAGCAGAAGCAATTGTAACGGCGGGACTTAGGCCGGAGCTGTTTCCGCAACGCGGGGCCATCCTCGCCAGTCGCACATTCGTGATGGCAACACTGCTTCTGTTGGTGTTCGCTGGTTTTGGTTTTCGTGCGATTGGTCTGAGTGCTGAGGGCCTGAGCGAAGACGAGCTCAACAAACTAAACGCCGTCTCGGACTATCGCCAGAATGGACTAACCGCGGCCAACGGTGAGCACCCGTTTCTGATGAAGGCCCTGCAAACGGGGAGTCTCTTCCTCGCTGAAAAATGGAACGGCACTTCTTTTGTGGCCGCACGCGGCGACTTCCCGGTCTCGCCGGAAACAGCCTTGAGACTACCGGGAGCAATCTTTGGCGCACTTACTATCATTCTCATTTATCTATTGGCGGCCGAGTTGTTTGGGGCTGAGATTGCGCTGATAGCCGCGACGCTTTGGGCTTTCGATCCGCAGGCGATTGCTTTCAGCCGCGTCGCCAAGGAAGACACGTTCCTGCTCTTTTTCTTTCTCCTCGCGAATATCTTTTGGTTGCGGGGACAGCGCGTCGCAGAAGGCAACACAAACAAGCGTCCGCAACCTTACTACTGGGCCGCGGCCGCTGCCTGCGGCGCTATGTTAGCGTCGAAGTATCTACCTTCCCTGCTCGTGGTCGGTCTTTCGTATTACTGGATCTTCCAGGCGATACCTGAAACTCGCTGGCGCCTCGGCAAGAAACGGATGCTGCTCTTTCTGCTGATCATGACCAGCGTGTTTCTGCTGCTCAATCCCACAATCCTGCTGCCGGCTACCTGGCACGAAATGGGAATCTTTGCGGGACAAAAACGGATCGGGCACGACGGCTATGAATTCATGGGTTCGCTCTACAGCCATCGGATGACTGACTGGCTGAATGGAACGCCCTGGTACTTCTACCTGGTCTTCATAGGCGTGAAACTGCCGTTACTGACAATCGCTGGCTTCATCGTCGGATTGCCGTTGCTCTTCCGACGCAAAATCGGCGATGGCCGCTACTTTCTTTTGTTTTGGTTGTTTGTCTGGGTAATGAGCTTCATGTGGGCGGGGGGAAAATTTACGCGCTATTTCACTGTCGCGTTGCCGGCAGTGTTAATCACGTCCGCGATTGGGATCAATTTCGCAGGACGCTGGCTCGGCGAAAAGTTGAAAAGCATTTTTGCTGCGGAGGGCATAGCTACGTACGCTCGCGCCGCTTTAGTGGCGGCCGTAGTCATGTTTTCGCTCGTAGCTTCTATTAATGCCTCGCCACATTTTCGTCTGTATACGAATGTGCTTGGTGGCGGGATGGAACGGGCCGGTTATTACTTTCCTCACGATGAGTTTTATGACGCCAGCATGCGCGACGCGATGGCCGTGATTGCACAGCGTGTCGCTCCGGGTGCGCGTGTGGCCAGTGAGAGTACTCTTCTTGCTGCTCATTACGCGGAGCGGGTCAATCGCAAGGATCTGAACTGCGTGTCACTCTCTGATCCTGAAGCACTCAGTCAGTTGCAGGCTGGCGACTTCATCATTGATGCTCGAGGCCGGCGTTACTTCAGTAACGATGCTCTGCTTGCGGAGTTGCATAGATCGGTGCCTCCCACATTTTCACTTTCGCTCGGTGGCGTTCCTTCAGCAGATGTTTACCAGGTGGACGATAAGGTGTTGAAAGTTCTTAAGGATTCGTTGGTGAGGTAATGCTTGTGTTGAGTCTCCGGATAGGAGGTTCACCGCCAAGACGCCAAGAAACGCAGAGTACGCCACGGACTCAAATCAAATAATAGCTGCCGCTCGGTGTCCAGGTGTGTAAGTTCTTTTCTTGTTCTTGGCGAACCTGGCGATCCTTGGCGTCTTGGCGGATAAATGTTAGGGAAGCTCACTTCCCTACCTCCTGATCTCAACCTCCACCGGTCTTGCATCAGTCTTGTTGTCATAACCCTCAGGCCAGTTGGCGATATTTACCCCGTAGGGCCAGTCGGCCTCGGGAGTGACTGCAAAACGAATTGTGAGGGGCAGGCCGCGCATCGCCCTCAGCCTCACCCAGAAATTATCGACACGCCACTCCTGAATCAAGGGCTGTCCCTTCGGCTCGAAGGAAATGAGTCGCGAGCCACAGTCAGCGCCATTCACAAACAATGTGACGCGAGTCTTAATGTCTTCGGGCCGCGCATCCTCTGGCCGCACTGGCTGAATGTGCGCCCGCACAATGATCTGGCTGACGCGGCGGCGCTCCGCGCGCTCCGGAACCACGTAGTCAACTGACCCCATGCCAAAGCCCCAGATGTAACCGGGACCGCTGCCGATCTTTTCAAAGCGTATGCGCGTCGCCGCCTCTGGTTTGAAGGAATAAAGAATCGATCTGTCCTCGCGCACGGACAGCCGCGGCGGATCGACAGTTTCGCGGGACCAGGTAAACTGCCGCGGGATCAAATGCCTTCCGGCGTCGGTGAGTCGTGCTGGAGGATCAGCTGCACGCAACGCTGCAAAATTCCTGGCGGCATTCTTGATTTCAGCAAAGACCGATTCGTCACGGGAACTTGTATAGGTAATACCAAAGCCTCTGTTGGAATCCGGCGTCAGGATCCAGAACATAGCGCCGGCGGATCCGGCACGAAGGTTCGCGTCAAAGAACTCGCGAAACCAATCTTTTTGGCTGATGCCGTTGTATCCATTCGGTCCGATGCCAAATTCTCCTAAGACCAGCGGCTTTGAAAGCGAGAACGCGGCTGCGGCCCGGTTGTCGCTGAACTCATGTAGAGCTCGGGGGTTATCGACGAAGCTGTTGCCGTCTTCGCGCGGGTAGTTGTGAACATCACAGTAGTCGATTGTCTTCAGAAGGTGATCCGCGAGCCATTCACGCCGCTCAACTGCGGTGCGATAGCCCCACGCTCCCGGCGTGATCAAATGATTGGCATCGAGAGACTTTAAATAACTGCTCATCTCGGCAAACCAGGCCCGGCGCTCGTGCCACCTTCCCGTTATTGCCTGTGCTTCGTTCATCAACTCCCAGCCGAGAATCGTGGGGTCGTCACGATAGACAACACCGGTGACCGTATTGCGGCGGGTCACAACCTTTTCGAGATGCTCGCGATACAACCTGCGCGTGGTTTCGTTTGTGTAGAAGAGCATCGCGCGGTCAGGATTCACGCCAAAGGGGAAGCGGGTGTCGGCGGCGTCATTGATTCCGGCCCAGCGCAAATACTGAGTTACGCCTCCGGTATCGCGCCACCAGTTCGTCAGGCAAAGCTGGACGCGCAAGTTGTTTCGCTGCGCTTCCGCGAGCACGCGATCGAGGTGGACAAACGATTCCTCATTCCATTGACCGGGGGCCCAACGAAACGGATGCGTTCGCGGCCAGTCTGCGAAATCAGCAAGGGGACCGATACCATCCGGGCCACCTTCACCAAATGCCCACACGCGCACTACGCCCATCCCGGATTGCGCGGCTTGTCTTAAAGTCTCAGGCATTGCCGCTCGATCTTCATCACGATACATCACCGCAGCGTTCGCTCCCACGAAACGAAACGGTTGGCCGTCGATTACAAAGCGATTTCTTTGCGTAGTAACAAAGCCTTTAGCGACACCGGGGGACGCTTCGCGCGATCGCTCGCGCAAAAAGAAGAAGGCCGCGCTCACGACTACCGCGAGCGCGGCGATTAGCAAAAGTCTCTTTGTCATCAAGGCGAAGTTGTGGGGGTCTTTAACGCGGATTCGTCAACCGAATAAAACCCATGATGGCGCAGAATGCAGCGATGACTACAAAGATATTGAAGAACGTAAGCAGATTGAAAACCAGGCTGTTGTCCTTCGTCAACAAGCTATAACCCAGGGCGATGAATTGCAGGTGGTACAAGATCAGACTAACTGCACTGAAGGAAAACCAGCGTGCCGAGGCACCAAAAGCCTTCGCGCGCGCGAAGCCCAGCACCGCCGCGATCAACCACGCCACGGCGCCCAGGATCATCATGCCCATCGAGACCGGGAGAAAGTACGACGGTTCGCGAAAAACGGTCTCTGTTTGTGCGAGCAGTACTATCGTTGCGATCATCTAAGCATCATCTCCGTCTAATTTCTGAATCGATAACATACCAAGCGCCGTTTGTGCACCTGCTTTCACGACCAGTGCACAAACGGCGTTTGCAATTCGCGACGTTAATAGAAGTCACTCACACACTCATGGCGCCGGACAGGTCCGCGAGCGGCAGCCGGAAAGACATACTCCGAGTGCCGTTACTGAGTAATGTGAATTTCCTCTTCCTTGTTGACGTGTCCCAGAAAATAAATCAGCCCGCAAACGAAAGCGACCACGGCAAGGCCCAAGGCCATCCAGAGGTTGCTGTGTCCGCCCTCTGCTTCCACAAACGTTACGAACTTGTAGAAGTAGTAGATCGCGCCGGCCGCAGCCGCTAAGCCCACGATCACGGCCAATATGTCTTTAATGCTTTTCATTTTGAACCTCCGGCCAATGAGTTGTTATGAAGGTTTCGGAAAAAGCCGTTGACGCTATTTAGTGGGCTGCATGTTAACGCTTGCCCTCAAGTTAAAGCAAGCCCGCTTACTTTAGGATCTGGCGCCGATCGCCGACTCGTCTGGTAATTCGTTCGCGATCCAAAAACTCGAGGAGGGGAATCGCATATTTTCGCGAGACTCCCGCCAGCTCTTTGAAGGTGGCCACGTCTAGCGAAGGGTCGGAGGGATGTTCGAGGGCAAACTGCTTTAACGTCGCAGTTAATTCAGCAAGGGGACTGCTATGAAAGAGCAAATCTCCCTGGACGCGCACTAAACTGCCCCGATCCAGCAGCAGTTGCAAAAGTTTGCGCGCGTGAGTTTTCTGCGTCGAAGACACGCCCGCCGTTTGCAGCGCTTCGTCAAGAGTTGGCGGTTCCAAACCCGCAAGCTCGTAAAGAGAATTAATTCGATCGCGCAGGGCGACCTCGGGGGCCGAAAGTTCCAGCACATGGGCACTCGTGCGCACCAGCTCCTTTTCTGAAACCAATGACCCCGCGTTTTCCAGATCGCTCAAGACCGCGCGAAAGACTTCAACCGGGAAATGCGCAAAGTGACGTTCGCGCAGCGTCTCGCGCGCCAAACCTCGTGATAGCGGTTCACGCCTGTGATGTTCCTCGACTTCATCCAGCGCAGCCGCTTTAAGACTTGCGTATCTTTTCTGATCGAGCAGCACGCCGCCGCAATCGACAATCATTCTCCTGTCGATTGCTTGATTCAGCGGCGGGAACAAACGCGCGTCCTCCCACCCAGTGCGTGCCCTTAGATCTTCCCTTCTTTGGCCAAGGTCACCGGATGTTGCGACGAAGACGGACAATTGAGCAGCGGGATCGTCGCCACCGAGGATTGCCAAACTGTTACGCACGTCTCCCAGGTCGCGGCCACGATGTTTGCCCGCGAGTGGATCAAGAACTTCACCGCCGGCAATCGTGATTGAAGGCGAGTAAGACCGCAGAATGAAGTATTCACCTGCCACTGCAGCGATTGGTGTTTCCAAACGAAGTTGGACCAAACCGGCCGCTCCCGGCGCAATTTGTCCGCTGGGTTCCAACACTTGAATCCGCGCCAGAACTT
>JBPCMI010000091.1:0-9681 GCA_051002415.1 Pyrinomonadaceae bacterium | reverse complement strand
AGTCTTCAATGTTCCCGTGATCGCTCGTGAGTATAACGGAAGTAGTCTTCAGTTCAACGCGTTTCAGCAATTCGCGAATGAAGGCAGCCAGCTGCTGTAGCACTCTTCGCGCAGCTTCGAAGTCCTGTTTATGTCCGACCTTATCAGTGATGAAATACTCGTAAAGCGTAAAGCGATTCTCGGCGACTATGCTTGCCAGGATTTCGGCTGCGCGGGCTGGAGTTCGTGGCTCAACCTCCTCGCCGCGCTCAATGACAAACTGATTCGTAAAATCCTGGTAAACCGCCCGATGGTTCTTCAAGTCGTCGAGATTGCGAAAATGCAGGCCGGCGGCTTCCACGGCCGCAGTGGTTGCCGAAACCCAACGTGGTCTTTCGTCAAAGAATTTTTGCGTGTAGGCGTTGGCGAAAGTCGCCGGCTCGATACCAGCATTCTTTAGCTGCAGAAAAATTGAATGCTCGGCGATGATCTCGCGCATTGCCGCGTTGGGAAATCCCTGTTTGTGATAACCGAGCAGTGCGGGAGCGTTAATGCCGGTTAGGATCGTCGTCTGTCCCGAAGCGCTTTGAGGTCGGCCGTCGATTCCCAATCTGGGGTCGGTGAAGACAAGCGTGCCGCCCAGAATGTTTGGCGTTTCGTCCCTGAAAATCGCGAGTGGTTCGGCGTCAGCGAGTCCATCAAGCGGGTTGTCTGGCCCGCGCGTGCCGATACCGAGTCCATCGATGAAGAAAAGTAGAATTGAATCGGACGATGACACGAGGGATGAATAACACCGGTGGAAGATGCGGTGCAAGTGAGGGTTGCATGATTCCCGGCGAATCTCGACCTAAGCAGCTTCGAAGCACCCCCGCTCATGAGATTGCGGCTCCGCCGCCTTCCGTGGGTAAGCCGCACCTTGGATTGCCAATCTCACTTCTGAACATTGCCTCATTCAATATCGTAGTAGCCCTAAGGAGGTAAAGCGCATGTACTGTTCATCTTGCGGCGTGGCTGTCGTCCAGGGCTTAAGCTACTGTAGTCACTGTGGCGCGAAGTTGACTGGAGCGAGCGATGACGGCGGCGAATCATCAGCCGTTAGACCCGGGTTCCTCGTCTTTGCGATGATGGCGGTTTTCGTCTTCGGACTGATAGCTATTACGATGTTAATTGGCGTGATGAAAACCGTGCTGGCCTTTAACGAGGGGGCGATGCTTGCTTTCACTCTAGTGAGCTTTCTGATGCTGATGCTAATCAAAGGCGTTTTTATTCGACTATTACTGCGTACCACTCGCCGTGCTGAAGAAACACGAGCCAGCGCAGTAATGAAGGGGCAAGGAACGAACGAGCTTGAGACGGCCCAGGCGCGAGCGTTGCCAGAACCCAGGCCGAGCGTGACCGAACACACTACCCGCACTTTCGATCCCATCTACACCGACCGCAAATAGATAAATTTCCGATTGGCGATTGCCGATTGCCGATTAGACTTTCTTCGGTATGTTCAATATGTGTGCCAGTTTGATTCCATTGCGGCGATCGTTAAGCAGGTAATAGCCACCGGCTTAATATTTGTCAGTAGACAGTAGACAGTTAGGCAGTCGGCAAGAGGCTGGAGCGAAGTTTGCGATGTGACGATTCCGACGCGGAGCGTCGGCAGAATTTAGCCCGGCCTTTCAACGCCGGGAAGGGCGAACCTTAGAAATAATCGTCGCTTAGCGACGACTGATTTCACATCGTTCAGCTGTCGCTGTCGCGACAGTCATTCCCTTGCAAACTATTGACCCGGCGTTGAAACGCCGGGCTAAATTCAAATCGACGCTACGCGTCGAGCCTTTTAAGCAGCTTCGACGTAATCTGCGAGAGCGTTAGTAAATCCAGTGTTGATGTGCGGACATTGAAGCGTGGACTGCAGACATTCTCTACCCTTAACGAACAGTCCGGAAGGTAACCGAGTAGCGTAGCGCATCCACACTCAGGATGCTGTGCTGCCACTCCAATCGCGCTTGGCCACTCAAGTGGTACGCGGAGCGCGGCTCAGCCAGCAAGTTCACTCGCTCCCACTTCGTTTTTACTTTCCCCTCTTCCCCTTTTTCCTTCTCGCCCTTTCTGAACCGAATCACACATGGAGCGAGAAGTGAGACGCCCACGACCTCGCCGAATACCGGCTTGTCACGGTGCCACCCAATCCCAGCGCCCGGCCTATACTCGATCACGAGCACATGTTGGAGTTCATCAGGTTTCAGTTTAGCGAAGACTGCGGCGCGCTTTCGCAGCGGGAGCAGAAACTCAGGAATGTCATCCGCCTGCCGCAGAACTCCGGCTCCGGAGAATTCATAGTGCCAACCGAAAGACACTACGCGGCGCTTGCCCAGGTAACCATGAAACTCAAACTCCTTAAACGGAAGCTCGCCCACGCGCTCGATCAGCGCCACTTCGTCGGCGGAGCTGATTAGCTCGCGCTGGTAGCGTAAACGGTTGGGAAGTTTTGGATCGGTTACTCCCATGACATTTTTCGCCACAAGATCCTATGCAGCAGTGTTTCTTTGATGTAGCACACCTTTAGAAGTCTCTGGAACAACGAAGGTAAATCATCATGTTTGATTCACGGCGAACGTTCTTGAAGCAATCAGGTATCGGATTGGCGACGATTGGCGCTTCGGGCTTGCTGCTGCGCGGCGACGCGCATCCGACTCAGCAGGTAAGTCGCGATCAATCGGATCGGGTTCTGATCCAGCTGAGTTCAATCAAGAAAGATGAGACGCCGGCAAGCGTCACCCTGAAAAAGGTCACGCCCTTTCCCTACGGTCCGTTCTACCGAATGGGCGCGCCATTTAGAGGCAAGCTCAGTTTGCCTGGGGAGCCGGGGATGCCGTTTGTGCTTTCTGGTCGCGTCTGGGCTTTTGATAGCAAGCGGCCATTGTTGGGAGTCGTCCTGGACTTCTGGCACGTCGACACGAACGAGAAGTATTCAAATGGCACTACCGACTTGCGCAATCGGGGCAGGTTAATTTCATCAGAAACTGGTTCTTACGAACTGGAGAGCATCCGGCCGATTCCTTATCGACCAAATGCACAAGGTTCGCCTGATTTCTGGCGCTGTGCTCACTTTCATCTGGTAGCGCTTTATCCGGGTTATCAGCCCCTCATCACCGAGATCCACTTTCAAGGCGATGCGCACAAGAGCGATCCGATGTACCGGATTGAAAACGCAATCACGGTCGAAGAAAGGAAAGTGAACGGCACAACATTTCAGACTGGCGTGTTTGATGTTGTGCTTGTGCGTGAAAGCTAGGACGAATTGCCGATTGGCAATTGCGGATTGCCGATTAGAGCGTTTGCGGCTCGCCGCCTTCCGTGCGGTAAGGTTTACCTTACCGAGCCGCTCTTCAAATTATTTTCGCGCGAGGCTGAGCCTCGCGCTGGAAGGAAGGATGTCAGCCGGTAAGGCAAGCCGCAGCTTCGCTTGGCGAGTGCTGGGCCTGCCCCGCTTGCTAGCTTGTCCCTATTTCCGGTCGACCGCCAGCACTTGTTTCCTGTAAATCACTTCATGAAGCTGCTGCGCAAGTGGAGAGTTGGAGCGTTTTAAAAATGCGTATTGTTCGAGCGCAGCTGCTTTGTTGCTGTTGGCAAGTTCGGCGACGGCAAGGTTGTAACGCGGTTCATCGAGCGTCGGTGCGATTTCAACCGCTCGTCTGAACGCAACAATTGCTTTGTTGTGACGCCTGGTCTCAATAAGCACTACGCCTAGTTGGTTGTAGGCCTCCGAACTAGCTGGGAAGAGCTCAATAGTTTTTTCCAGGACCGCTAACGCGTCACGAAACCTCTTATCCCGCCTCAGAGCAGAACCGTAGTTACTGCGTGACCTGGCATCTGGCGGCGCAGATTTTAGTAAAACCTCATAACAACCGACGGCTTCAGCCGCCTGACCCAGCGCCAAATGAAGCTCACACATGTGCGCCCGGGCTCGGATGTGTCGCGGGTCGGAAGCGACTGCGAGGCGCGTGGCACGGAGGGCCAAAGGCAACTGGCCCAGATGGTCATAAACCATACCCAGGTTGTAGTGAGCGGCAGCGAGGTTCGGATCGAGATCGGTCGCCTGCTGCAGATTGCTAATAGCTGCTTCATAGTCTTGCTGGCGAGCGTAAACGTAGCCGAGATTGTTGTAGAGTGCGGCGTCGTTCGGCGCGAGCCGTAAAGCTTTGCGATAGGCGGCTATGTCTGCGGCGTCAGCGCCGGCGCTGCCATCGTTCAAGCTTCGGGAGAAATCGCGCGGTTGACTATTCGTGGCGCCGGCTGCTGGAGCTGGACTCGGAACTTGCGCCGTCGCCATTCCAGTACAGCTCAGCATGAAACACGAGAGTAGGACAGCAATGCGTCGGGGAGACATGTTTTGTAGCTCCTTTAAGCATGAATTTTAAGAGCGCCGATCCATTGTATTGCCGATTGGCGATTGCCAATTGCGGATTGCCGGTTTCCGATCGACGATTAGAGGATGTCAGTACCACAACGCGGTAGCGTGTGGCTCGGCATCGACCGTTCACGCCCGCTGGCAATGATGTCAATACCATCGTTGGCCGACTTTTGAATTTACTCATACTTCAACCGCGCAGCCTGCCACGAGTTATGTAAATCCGACATCATGCGTTGGAATTCAGGATCGCTCTGCAGGGGCTGAAGCAACGAATCTCGCTGAAACCAGGGATAACAAGGGAAGCCGCTGGCAATTGCTCGCCCTAACCACAAGCGCGCCTTTCCGTGGTCGCCGAGCTGTGCATACGTTACTCCCACACTATAGTGGACGTGATGATCCATGTAAGAACCCGCGAGCACTTCATCAAGGAGTTGTTGTGCCTGCTGTTTCTCGCCACGTGCGGCTAGAAAACTCGCTAACGTCGCCTTTGCGCGTTGCTCGGCCTGGGCCCCGCCTCGCAATTCCGAAAGAATCTTTTCAGCTTGCTCACGCTGACCTTGATAGTAGTAGGCCTGAGACAGATACCAATCAATGACCGGGGCAGAACTAATACGGCGTGCGTCTTCGAGCAACGCCACCGCGTCGGCATATTTGCCGACAATAAGTGCGACAGCGCCTCTAGAGCGTGAAGCCTCAAGTCGGTTGATCGGATTGATCTGCAGGCCGGCGCTTGCCTCACGTTCAACCAATTCCAAAAGGCCCAGATGATAAAAGGCGGCGGCCCGGTAGTAATGCGATTGATCAAGATTAGGATTCAGCTCCAACGCGCGACCGCTCTCGGCAATGGTTTGCTCCCAATTAAACTCCGAGTTGCGATAAACCGATGCCAGGGCCTCATGTGCTTCCGCCAGCTCCGGATCCAATTCGAGAGCCCGGTTAGCGGAACGCTTAGCGCGTTCATCCCAAAGCTTGATTTCTGCCTCAGATGAGAAACGAATACGCATCTGGGCGCTTGCTTCGGCGAGTCCCGCGTGAGCCAAGGCGTAGTTATCATCCAGAAGCAACGCATCCTCGAACGCTTTAACAGCAGCCAGCGTGTCGTTCCTGGTGTAGCGCACGAGTTTTGAACGACCCCGTAGATACAACTCGTACGCGGCAATGTTGTCTGTGTAGCGACGGTAGACGCGCGATTGTTCCGCGCCCGTCATCTTGATCCTGAGTGCTTCAGCGATCTGCGTGGCGACGGCATCCTGCAAACTCAATAGGTCAGTTCGTTCTTTATCAAACTGATCTCCCCACAGCGCAGTTTCATCGCTGGTCCGCACTAACTGGACGTTTACCTGTAAGCGGTCCCCCACTTTCTGCACGGTGCCCATCACGACGTAATCGCTCGCCAACTCGCGGCCGACACCCTGCGCGCTAACCTTTTGTCCTTCGTACCGAAGAATGGCGCTGGTTGGGCGCACACGAATTTGGTGCACGTTAGCTAGTCGCGTGATGATACCGTCAGGAAGTCCAGTGCTGAGGAAGCCGATCTCATCAGGGGCATTGAGTGGGTAAAACGGTAAGATCGCGAGAGTGATAGGTCCCGCAGCGTTGCTTGGTGGGGGCCAGATGCGACTTCGGAACAAATAAACTAGCGCAGCGCTCGCCACCACGAGAAGCCCGAGGCCGACAATTAGGTTTTTCGAGAAACCCTTCCTGAGACCTGCCTTGACTTCAACTGGAGGAATGGTCGCTCTCACCTTGCCGAGCTCCATTTCCTGTTTGAGGTTCTTCAGGTCGATCAATAAGTCCTTAGCGGTTTGATAACGTTCTGCGGTGTTCTTGGCCAACGCTTTCTTAATAATTCTCTCGAGCTCTGCCGGAACTTCTGGCGCATAGCGTACGAGCGGCGGCGGTTCATGATCGAGCACGCCGGCCATGACATCGCCCAGTGTCGCTCCTTGAAAGGGCGTCCTACCGGCAACCATTTCGTAGAGGACTACGCCGATGCTCCAAATATCGGTCCTCGCATCTACCTCGAGACCTCGGGATTGCTCAGGCGACATGTAGCTGATCGTGCCCAACACAGTTCCCTCAGCTGTGTTTACAAGGGTAGACCCTTCAGGATCGGTTACTGCTTGCTCGGTGAGTTTAGCCAACCCGAAGTCCAGGATTTTCACGTAACCATCGCGGCGCAGCATAATGTTTTCGGGCTTGATGTCCCGGTGAACGATGTGCACTTCATGCGCCGCGGCAAGTGCTGATACAGCCTGGATAGCGATGTCAATTATTTTCTCGTTCTGCAGGGGAGTACCTTTGATTGACTCGCGCAGCGTAACGCCATCAATAAACTCCGTCGCAATAAAGTAGACGGAGTCTGATTCTCCTACTTCATGAATAGTAATGATGTGGGGATGATTAAGTGCAGATGCTGCTTTGGCCTCCTGGATGAAGCGTCGGACGCGTTGTGCCTTTGAAGCGACTTCGGCTGGAAGTATTTTCAGAGCAACAGTACGGTTGAGCTGGGTATCAACCGCCAGATAGACTTCGCCCATTCCGCCTGCTCCTAATTGCGAGCGGATTTCATAGTGAGAAAGACGTGTGCCTTCGGCGAGGGCCATGTAGCTATCAAGTGGGGGTCATCCCGGAAATATCGACGAGGGGTTGGACAATAGTAGAGAAGTCCGGCCAAGGATGCCAGCCAAAGGGTCGTGCGTTAATTCGGCAAATCAGGTCAGTACGATCGTGCGGTAGGGGGGCCGTCACATTGCCAAATGCCAATTGCCATTACCAAGTCGCGGTCCCGGTGAAGTCAGTATCCCGACAGGTCGGGATAGCCGGTGGGCCCAGGGAAAGGCTCTCAACCCTTTGCGAATAGACCTAGCCACAGATGAACACAGAGGACACAGATCAGATTAATCAATTCTGATCCGTACTATCCGCGTTAATCTGTGGCCAATTTTGCTTTTGCTACTTCAGGGCTCGCCGCTGGATACAACTTCTCAAACTCCTCATTGCCATGCAGCAACTCAAGGTCAGGATCCTGTCGCGTCCAGACTGCATCGCGATAACCCGACTCCCACGCCTTCCTGATCGCATTCAACGCATCGGGCACATTGTTCATCTGGCAATAGAGACACGCAGTGTTGTAGAGAATCATCGAATCATCCGGACGCAGCGCCATGGCCATGTCTGCTTCGCGCTTCGCCTCATCAAACCGGCCCTGGATTGCGTAATCAAGCCCCAACAACACGCGCACGCGCGCATCCTCCGGCACCTTCTTCAGGTGCTCCTCGTAGATGGCGATTTCACGAAACTCATAATTCCGGAGTGCCTCTGTCTTTCCGAGTGCCCCCAGTGAATTATGGATCGGAATAGTCGTGTTGTAGTTCTCGCCTGCATGCGCAATCGCCTCTTCCATAATGTCTACGACTTCCTGATATCGTCCGGCGGAGAAGAGCGCGCGACCCAGCAGGTAATAACCACCATCAACATCAGGATTCCGGCTGATCGCAGCGCGGACCTTTTCCGCGCACTCGTCGTAACGCCCCTCCGCGAAACTCACCCAGGCTTCGGCAAGTTGAATCTCCGGCGCGTCGTGACCTTTCGCGCTTGCCTTCTGTGTGGCGGAGATGGCGCGATCAAGCCACTGCTGCTGTCGTTGGAAGTGGTAGTAATACTGCGCACAGACATTCGCCAGGCCGGCATGAGCGAGCGCGAAATCCGGATCGAGCGCAACCGCGTTCTCGTACATCTGCAGCGCATAAGTTAAATCCTGTCGGCCCACCCGCCGCGCATAGTTTCTTCCTCGCAGGTACAAATCGTAAGCCTGCAGGTTCTCAGTCGGTTTCGCCTGGAGGGCTTGTTGCTCCTGCGGTGAGAGCGTGATGCGCAGTGCGGCGGCAATCTTCTGCGCGATCTCATCCTGCAGTTCGAAGACATCCTTCATCTCGCGGTCGTATCGTTCCGACCAGAGGGGAAAATCTGTTGCGGCGTCGACGAGCTGAGCATTGATACGCAACCGCTCTCCCGCACGACGCAAACTGCCAGCGAGCACGTACGACGCACCCAGTTCCTTCCCGACCTGTCCCGCCGTTACTGACTTGTCACGATAATTCAGCACCATGGCCCGGGAGTACGTCTTCAGTCCTTTAATCTTCGAAAGCTCGGTGGTGATGTCTTCGGTAATGCCGTCGCGCAGGTACTCGTCCTCTTTCATTCCGCTGAGATTTTCGAAGTAGAGAACAGCAATGGAGTGATCGCTCACGGTTGCCCCAGCAGCGCGCCGGGTGCCGCTCGCTGTGGTGGAGTGCTTTGGCGATGAGTCCAAATCGCGCTTCAACCGTTTGAGCGCGGTCTTCAGATCAGTGGCGCTCTGAAAGCGCATGTCGCGATCCTTTTCCAGGGCCTGACCAATGATGCGATTGAGCTCGGGCGGCAACGACGGATTGAATTGATTCAAAGGCGCCGGTTCCCGATTGAGTAACGCGTCGAATACGACTGCTGAGGTCTCTCCCTGGAAAGGAAGAATTCCCGTCGCCATTTGGTAGAGAACCGTTCCGATAGAAAAAAGGTCAGTTCGCGCGTCGGTGATCTCACCCCTCGCCTGTTCGGGCGACATGTAAGCGACCGTGCCGATCGTCGCGCCAGCTGAAGTCAACTGGTCTTTGCGCACTGTAGCGACCATCGAGTCAGCGTCGGGGGCATTGTGACGATCGATCTTGGCGACGCCGAAGTCGAGAATTTTTGCCTGCCCGCGCGAGGTGACGAAGATGTTTGCGGGTTTCAGATCACGATGCACGATTCCTTTTGAGTGTGCCGACTCGAGCGCGTCGGCAATCTGCACACCAAGTGTTAGAAGCGTTTCGACGTCTATCGCCCCGCGCCGGATGCGATCAGCAAGGGCCTCACCGTCCAGCAACTCCATCACGATGAAATGCTGCGACTCGAATTGCTCGATTCCGTGAATAGTGCAGATGTTCGGATGGTTAAGAGCGGACGCCGCCCGTGCCTCTCGCTGGAAGCGCGCGAGGAGATTCTCGTCGTTGGCGAGCGCTGGTGTAAGAAACTTCAGAGCAACGTGGCGGCCGAGGTTAGTGTCTTCGGCTTCATAGACGACTCCCATCCCACCTTCGCCGAGCTGCGACGTGATGTGATAGTGCGAGATAGTCCTATCGAGCATTAAGGGCGTGCCTCCGGGGTGATTGCTGATTTGGTTTGTTCTGCTTTCTGCTTACTGCCTACTGCTTTCTGGGCTGCGGTGGGCGTGAGTGTAGTACACGCGCACCTGTGATCCAAGGAGGAAAATC
>JBPCMI010000090.1:0-14217 GCA_051002415.1 Pyrinomonadaceae bacterium | reverse complement strand
ACTAGATTCAGGTTCTATTAAAGGCCTTGCCCATATCACCGGGGGCGGGCTGACAGAGAATATTCCTCGCATCCTGCCGCTCACCACGGCGGTAGAAATTAATAAAAGTAGTTGGCCGGTGCTTCCTGTTTTCACCCTCATGCAGCAGCTTGGCAACGTGCCTGAACCGGAGATGTTTCGAACCTTTAACATGGGGGTCGGAATGGTTATAATCTGCGCACGTCAGAACGCCGAAGCAATTAGGTCTCACTTCCAGATGCGCGGTCAGCCGTGCTTCTCCATTGGTAGCGTTACTTCCGGTCACCAGGAAGTTAAGTTTTTATAAAACGTCCGGATTGTCTGGCTCGAAATGAGCCGCTGTCTTAATCACCGTTCCTGAATCTTCTAGCCCGGAGGAAACGGGAATAAATCTCGGCCACGTTTGGCCGAACTGGTGTTCCACCTCGCGCTCTCAATCCAATCTCCGTAACCCCAAAAGGAGTAGCCGCATGTCTGCCAAAACCCCAAGGACTCCCGAAGAAGAATGCGAAAAAAGAATCGGCGACACAGGCCGTAAATTCGAGAAGCCGGTTTCCTGGCTCTTGGGAAGGCAGCTCATTGCTAGTCTTAAATCGACGCTGCTCTATACGGCCTTTGGAACCAAGATCGACGCTCGCGATTGGATGGATGCGAAGGTGTTTCCGCCGCTGCTGCCGAAAAGCGAAAAGAATGCCGAGGCGCCTAACCCGGAAGATGAAGTTGCCAAAGCTTGGGACAAACTGTACGCCCGGGACAACGATGGTGACCTGACGAGCGCCGGCGAGTTCTGGTTCGACTATATCTCTGATACTGGCGATGGCATGACGGCTACCTACAGCGTTGCTTACCTCTGCCTGAGCGATCTTTGGATTCAGGATCCGGGCGACCAAATGCCCCCGGTGCAGCTTACGAAGGAACAAAAAAAAGAGGGCAAGGTACCTGAAGAACTGTTGGTCAGAATGCGAACGAAAAAAACCGACAACCTGAAAGGATTGAGAAAACTTCCGCGCGGCGAGTTTTTGATGGTGGGAGGCGACACGAGTTATCACATGGCGGATTACGCGAGCCTTCACATGCGTTTTCAACAACCATTTCAGTGGGCTTATGACGATATAAGAGTGGACTTAGGCTTACCGAAATTTGAAGACTTGCCAGAAGCCGAAAAGCTCCAGGAGATGAAACGTTTTCGTCCGCTCTTCGGCATCCCCGGTAACCACGATTATTACGACATGCTTGACGGTTTTCGTCGGCAATTCCGCGAGCCAACCAGTAGCCGAAAAGAATCGGTCCTCTACGACAATCCTTACAACGCCTCGCAACTTCAGATCAGAGGCTTTCGCAGATACCAGGAGACAAGCTATATCGCTTTGCGCTTGCCCTTTGATTGGATGATTTGGGGTCTTGATACCGAGGTAGGAAAAATAGACGAACGGCAGCGAGATTTCTTCAGGAGTCTCAGAAAAGGGCCCAACAAAGATCAGAACCCGAAGAGGCTGATCGTTTGCACAAGCGCGCCCACTACCGTGTTTGGAAAATTTGCCGACAAAGATGACGAAAAGTCGGCCAAAGCCTTTTTCCAACTGGGACTGCCGCGTCCCTTTCTCCGATCGGAAAATGAAACAGTGCCGGATGAGGAAAGAAAGGGGGAGCCCCCACCTGCAGAAACAAAATTGGGCGATGATGAGATTCGACTCGACCTCGCTGGAGATGTGCACCACTATGCCCGTTACTGGGGACCGCTTTCGCCCAACACGCAACCAACGCGACGTTACGCTCCGCCTAAGGAAGTTTTGACGAGGGACAACTACGCTTCCGTAATGTCCGGTTTGGGCGGAGCCTTTCATCATCCCTCGACGACGTATGTCGATGAAATCAGGGAACAAGCTCTGTTTCCGGATGAGGACGATTCCCGGGAACACGTGGCGGGAGAAATCTTTAACCCCTGGCGAGTCGTTAAGGGAGGTGGAGTATGGTTTGTAGGCGGATTAGTTGCGCTGATTTTGGCTTTCGCAGCGATCGCAGACGACAGTACCCGCCCCGCAATCCACAATTTTAAGCCGTTCGTGGCTCTGGGGCTCACTCAGCCAGAGCGATATGAGTCGACCGTAGAGTCTCTAACCGAAGCAAAAAGACGACAAGACGATATTCAACCCACCATCTTGACGAATGTCCTAATGAGTGTTGGCCTGACAGCAAAGTGGGATCCCAAGCTCTCAAGTGATCCCGATTGCCAAACAGCAGACGCACAACAGAAACCCTTATATCTCTGGGGCAAGTGTAGAACTGTGTGGCCCACGGAATACACGTGGGGGTTTTGGCTTCTCATATTGACGCTACCCGTAATGGGACTCGCTATATTTCGCCTTGGTCAGCATTACCGTGAATGGAAGGACAGGCTGGAGGTAAAGCAGAAAGCCGACGTTGCGAAGAAGCCGTTCGATAATCGGGAGCATGTCAAAAAAGTTAATCGGACGATTCGGGGATTTACACTTTGGACAATCCTGCAGGCACTGATTGGCATTTTATTGGTCATGCCTTATCGAAACTTCATCACGCCTTTCGGCAACAGTCTCATGGTCCTACTCACCATGTGTTGGGCGGGTGTCGCGATTTATCTGAGTCTTAAGTACAGCGATTGGCTGTTTGAGCAGGCCTCCCAACGGGCGATACGACGTCGCGATTGGGCAATTACCTGGGTTTTTGCCGCTTGCGCTTTTTTCGCTGTTGCTATCGGTCTCTGGGTTTTCGGCAAGGCCAACCCGGCAGCTTATCTCGTAGCTGACACCATTTCTGTGCTGGTGGTAATTGCAATACCAGTCTTACTCGTAATTGCCGCCTGGAAGGTAGCCGGTGAGCATCAGCGAGGTTCCGGCAAGCTGGGTATGGCAGCAATCGGGATTTGGCACGCGCTACTGCAGATCGGCATAGCCGTGTTCCTGATTAAAAAGGGTACCTGGTTGACGGTACTTTTAGCAGGAATCTTAATCTTCATTTTTTGGTGGATCGGCAAATCACTGATGCGCAAGAACCACCGGAAGTTATTAACGCTCGCTTGGGTTGTATTCGGGGCGCTGATGTTAGCCCTTCCGCCTCTCGTCTACGCTTGGCTAATCAAAAACGGCCCGGATACACCATCGACTCTTTGGAACCTGATTTTCTGGCCTCACACTTTCAGCACCGCAGTGCCTTTCGCTACATATGAATGGTGGTTTAGTTGGAAAGGTTGGTGGCAGTTGTTTCCGATATTCCTCTGTGCAGTGTTTGGCGCTTTTCTAAGTTGTGTTTGGTTAGGTTGGTATCTGGGCGTGAGTTTGGGCTTCAATGGTCATAACAATGAGAGTGGTGGGGCGGCGAGGATTGAGAAGTTTAAGCAGATTGTCCGCTTCCGGCTCACGAACGATACCCTAACCGGATATGTTATTGGCGTCAAAGATCCTCAACGGTGTGGCAACTTGCTGCATCCTTATTTGATCGACGTCTTCCAACTCATAACACCTAAGAAAAAAAGCACAGAAGGCTAGGAGGGTTACGAAGGCGTTAATCTGGTCCACATCGGCGCACCATGATAATCCAGCATGTCCAGGGGAAGTTCGTTGCCTAATTCGGAGAGGATCTGTCGGCTGGGAATATTGATTTCCGGACGCGGCTCAAACATGGGGGCGCTCGCCGATGCGGTCCGCGAGGGACGCGTGCCCGGAGCTGAAGTAGCTTTGGTGATTAGCGATCAGGCGAGTGCCGCAGGGCTGGCGCGAGCGAAAGAACGCAATATCGAGACGTTGGTAATCGAGCGTCGCGGCCGGAGTCGTGAAGATCACGATCGCGAAATTGCGAAAGCCCTTAGCGAGCGCGAGATTGAGCTTATCTGTCTTGCCGGATACATGCGCTTGCTCTCGCCGCAGTTCATTGCAGCGTTCCGCAACCGCATCCTAAATATCCATCCCAGTTTGCTTCCTGATTTCCCTGGGCTTCATCCGCACAAGCAAGCGCTCGACGCCGGCGTAGCTTCGAGCGGCTGTACGGTTCACTATGTTGACGAAACGCTTGATGGTGGGCCGATCATCGCCCAACGCGCGGTGCCGGTACTTCCCGGCGACACCGAAGAATCTCTAGCGGCGCGAATTCTGGAACAGGAGCACAAGCTCTATGCAGAGGCAGTGAGGTTGGTGATTGAATCATCGGGTCATTGAGTCATTGAATCATTGAATCATTGAATCATTGAGTCATTTAGTGATTGAGCGATTAAGTCTTGGGATCATTAATCATCGAATCATTGAGTCACTGTTCACATTACACAATCACACATCAGTCAATGACCCAATCACCCGATGACCCGATGATTCAATGATTCAATGATCCGATGACTCAATTCTTATTCACTTTCACTTTGACCTTCGGTTCGACTTTCACTTTGGGTTCGACGCGAACATCAACATCGACATCCGGGCTATCCACTTCCACCTTCGGGTCAACGTCAACATTCACATCAATGTCCCGGCTCTTGATTTTTACGCGGCGGTGACCGCTCTTTAGGTCACGAAGATTCAAAGCCCAGCGCGCCTGTTTGCGCACGTTTGCGTCTGAGTCGTTCAAAGCGTTACGGAGTGGTTCAACTGCACGCTCGTCGCCCTTCAGTCCCAAGGCCCACGCCGCCTGGGAACGCACTTCGGCGTTCGGATCTCGTAGCGCCACGATTAGCGCCGCCACTGCGTTTGAATTTCCTTTGAGACCGAGGGCCCACGCTGCTTGCGACCGGACCTCTTCGTGAACTGCCGTCAATGCAATCGTAAGAGGTTCGACTGCGCGATCGTCGCCCTTGAGCCCGAGGGCCCAGGCCGCTTGTGATTGCACCTCTTCGTTTTGATCCCGCAAGGCGAGTATTAGCGGCTCGACGGAACGCTCATCGCCTTTCAAGCCCAGCGCCCAGGCCGCCTGGGAACGCACGCGTGCGTCGGCGTCTTTTAGGGCGGCACTCAACGGCTCCACCGCGCGATCGTCACCGACCAGTCCCAGCGACCAGCAAGCCTTTTCGCGCACTCGCGCCTCAGGATCTCGGGTTGCCGAAATCAATGGTTCTATTCCACGGTCATCATGAATTAGTCCGAGGGCAAACGCGGCGTTCGCGCGTGCTTGCCAGGCGCTACTTCGCAACGCGGCGAATCAGCGGCTCAACGGCTTCGTTGCCGATTTGGGATAAAGCAACCGCTGCCATCTCGCCAGGCGTTGTCTTGTCCATTCCCCGGCCGCGCCAGTTTCCTTTTTCTTCGCACACTGGCTGCTCGACAGGCGTGTCATCGCTAAGCAACTGGATCAGGCCCGGGATCGCGGCCACCGCGCGCGCCTTACCCAATCTGCAGGCAGCGTCCGTGCGTTCCCTGGCATTTGCTGAAGCGAGTTTTTGGATGTTTGCTTTAGTGTCAGACGAGATTTCGTTCGCGCTTTGTTGCGGGACGAGGCTATCGGTGTTGAGGACCTCCACTCCATAAAACGTACAACCAACTCCACAGAAAATGGTGGCGGCAACGATTGATAGTATTCTCATGATGCTCCTCGAATGTAGGTCTAAGACTCTAAAAGACGCAGAGGTGTTCTGTTAGTCAAACACCGCCGCTCAGAACTTTGTGTGAAGAAATTTGCTTCACTTTTGAGTGCGCCGGCAGAGTCCCGACGCGTTGGGAACGACGGCGCTTTGGAGTGCGGCAACTTATTGCCGCTTTTTATGACCACGCTTGCTAGATTTCGCTGGCAAGCGCCGACAGGTCGGCGCACTCCAAAGGCGATTCACGATTTACGATTCACGATTTACGATTTACGATGACAACAATGACAATCGACGAACAACTTGAAATCCTGCGTCAGGGCACGGTCGAAATCATTCGGGAGAATGAATTACGCACCAAGCTCCAGAAGGCGGCGGCAACCGGAAAACCTCTGCGCGTAAAACTGGGCGTCGATCCGACTGCGCCAGACATCCATCTCGGGCACACCGTAGTCATTCGCAAGCTGCGTGCGTTTCAGAAGCTTGGCCATACCGTCATCTTTTTAATTGGCGACTTCACCGGACTGATCGGCGATCCCTCAGGCAACTCCGCCACGCGGCCGCAATTAACGCGCGATGAGATCAATGCCAACGCTGAAACTTATAAAGCACAAATCTTCAAGTTGCTCGATCCCGAGAAGACGGAAATGCGCTTTAACTCGGAATGGATGGACAAGCTGGGCTCCGATGGTTTCATTCGACTAGCCGCGCATGTGACAGTGAAACAGATTCTTGAGCGCGACGACTTCGCGAAGCGTTTGCAAGAAGAGAAGCCAGTCGCCCTCCACGAGCTGCTTTATCCCTTGACCCAAGCCTACGACTCGGTAGCGCTGCAAGCCGACATCGAACTCGGCGGCAGCGATCAAAAGTTCAATCTATTGATGGGAAGGAATCTGCAGCGAGAGTACCAGCAGGAAGCTCAGGTATGCGTGATCATGCCGCTGCTTGAAGGAACTGATGGCGTGCTAAAGATGTCGAAGAGCCTCGGGAATTACATCGGCATCAACGAACCTCCGGCGGAGATCTTCGGGAAGATAATGTCGATCTCGGATGACCTAATGTGGCGGTACTATGAACTGCTGACCGATCTTCCGTTATCAGAGATCAACACGCTGCGTGAAACTGCCGCGGCGGGACAGTCTAATCCGCGGGATTTGAAAGCCGAGTTGGCAAAGCGAATTATTACTGACTTTCATTCCCTTGACGCAGTTAATGCCGCAGAAGAGGATTTCGTCCGCAAGTTTCGCAAAAAGGAAACACCGGACGAAGTTGATGAACTATCACTTCCCTCCAATCATCCTCAGGGTTGGGATCTCGCTCACTTACTGGTGATGTTGGGGATGGCTGAATCTAAGGCCGAGGCTCGCAGGCTGATCCAACAAGGTGGCGTTTCGCTCGATGGTGAAAAACAAACCGTCGCGAATTCGGTGACGCTATGGAAACCCGGTATGTCGGCATTGATTAAAGTCGGGAAGCGTCGCTTCATTCGCGTAAACTTTTCTTAAGAGGTGCAATATGTCTGACGAAAACAAAGCCCTCACCCAACGCTGGTTTGAAGAGGTTTGGAATCAAGGTCGCGAACAAGTGATCGATGAGTTGTTTGCTGCTGAGGGGATCGCGCATGGGCTCGCTGACGAGGTTGGGGCTGCTTTGCGTGGGCCGCAAGACTTCAAGCCTTTCTTCCGAAAGTTCCGCTCTGCCTTTCCGGAGATTGAAGTCGTAGTTGAAGACACGATTGCCGAAGGCGACAAGGTGGCGGCTCGTTGCTTAGTGCGCGGTAAGCATCAGTCAGATAGTTTGGGCTTCGCTGCGACCGGGCAATCGACAGAGTTTACCGGTATTACGATCGTCCGAATTGAAAAAGGCCAAATTGTTGAGGCTTGGAACAACTTCGATTTCATGACGATGTATAAACAGCTCGGCGCACTTTAGAAATGTCTACGGCAGTCGCTACTGAAGATGTTCTGATTATTGAAACGCCCGAGCGCGTGCCGCTTCATTTTGCGCTCGCGTCCATCGGCAATCGTTTCCTCGCCTGCGCGATCGATCATGCTATTCAAGCCATAACAGTCGCCCTGATGATCATCGCCTTCTTAACGGTAGCAAACGTTTCCACTCTTGGAGAGAGGCTGAACGCCGCACCGAAATGGGTGTATGCAATTTTGATCGTGATTCTGTTTCTGATCGTGTCGGGCTATTTTGCTTTTTTCGAATGGGTTTGGAGCGGACAGACTCCGGGCAAACGGTGGTTGAAGCTGCGCGTTATTCGTGAAGACGGGCGACCAGTTACATTCTGGGAAGCGACAGTCAGGAACCTGCTACGCAGTTTCGACATGATGCCGGCGCCGTTCTATTCAATCGGCCTCATCTCGGTTTTTGTCAGCAGCATTGATCAAAGGGTTGGAGACCTGATTGCAGGAACAGTTGTGGTGCGCGAACGCGAAGCTGAAGCGCCGGCATTCGATCAGGTGTTCGCTGCTCCCATCAGCGATCCAGCTTTGCGCCGGGCGTTTCCGCCAGTCGACTTTACAGGCAGCGTTAATCACCTGAGCGAAGCACAGATTGAAGTAGTGGAAACTTTTCTGCGGCGGCGTTGGGAGCTAGGCGATGCGGCGCGCCAGTGGATGGCGTGGAGAGTTACGATTCCCTTGCTGTATCAGATGCGACCTGGATACGAATTGGCGACGTTTACCTATGAGGGCTTTTTAGAAGAACTGCTTCATCGTTACCGCGCCGTGCACCGCTTCAAGGAATAAAGGCCGCTTGTGGACGCGGGCCCTTACAGTGCTTCGTTTGCCCACAACTACTTGTCCCAGACGATTGGGAAGAACGCTCCGGCCTTCTCTGGGGTTACTTTTACTCCAACCAACCCAAGAGCATGAACCAAAACTACATCACGTTTAGCAGCCAGGTCTGCTCCCGAGGGCAAGACCAATTCATCGGGAGTCACACCGGCGTGTTCTAAGCTTTTGCCGTCAGTCATGATTAGATCCGCATCGGTAACACCCACTCCAAAAGCGACAAGTGTTTCGGCGCCGAGGTTGGTTTGATAAAAGCGAGAGCGCATGACTGCGCCCGCTGAGAGGTCACCTATCACGACGGCGCGCTTTTCCATCTGCATAACCCTGGCAAATATCTCGGACGATGAAGCAGATCCGCTGTCTATAAGAACGATTAACTTTCCTTTGTAACCCGCTGAGCCGCGGGTTTTCGCCAGCAGTGGTTTGGATTTCTTGCGCTCTGTAAGATCCCCGATCTTGATATCCTTCTCGAGAAAATTGCCGATCATGCGCTGTAATGTAGTTTCCCATCCACCCCCATTGTTGCGTAAATCAAGGACCATCGCCGGCTTGCCTTTCGCCTTGTTTACCATTGCATCGACTTCGTTATCCTCCAGATCGAAGTGCGGCAACTTCCATATAAATACATTCGGATCGTCGATGTATCTGGGCCGACCGGCCATGTAATTGTCCTCAAGGTTGCGAATGTAGTCGTTCAAATTTTTGTCTTCAGTGAGATTGAGCACGACGGTGCCTGGTTTGATTTTGGCTTTAAGCTCCAACTCACGAGGCTCGCCACCGAAACTTTGAACTACCGCACGCAAAGCGGGGCGAGGGCTGATGAGGTTGTAGTAGTAGCGCATTTTCCAGAATTCTTTGCGCGAGGGCTTGAATCCCATAAGCGAGATGACCTGATCCCCTTCTTTCAAACCTTGCGCGGCAGCATCGCTGCCGGGCTTAACAGCGACGACATAACACTTGTCGCCGATCATCTGCATTTGCCATCCATAATTAATTCTCTCAGGGCGGCTTGGGGGAATGAAAATAGTATGTGAGTCGTCCAGGTCGAGCAAAGTCTGGGCAATTATTCCAAACGCCTGCCCCAGGGATGTGGCCGCCTTAATCTTCTCTTCAGAGGTCTTAAAACGGGTCTCAATATCCATGCCGCGAAAGGTGGGGTCGTAATAGTTATCTTTGAGTTCGCTCTTAACTACCTTGAGCATTGAGAGCGCACGTTCACGCTCAATGCGATCGAGGGACTGGGAGCGGGCCGTGGCCGGAACCAGTGCAATGGCAGCCAGGGAGATGGCGGCGAGCAGGACGGGGACGGTCATGGGTAAGCATCTACGAACTATCATTTGAGGACTCCTCGTTGAGAAGCAAGTCTTGAAAACTTCTCTGCGGCGGGACTTACTTGAGAACGACCACTTTATGAGAGTGGCAGATACTGCCAGAAGCCAGACTGCGTATGCAAGGAACAATAGCCGACTAATTCCATGTGCTGTTAACCACGCCCCATTCCGGCCGGTAAGTGCGAACAGAATTAGTCGAGAACCACTACTTGACCGTTTTAGGTTCAGCGTTATGGTCTTCAAGGAGTTTTTGTGCCCGCTCGCCAGGGCTAATCAATGCGACCTTTTGCGACCAGTCGTAGCCGCTGAATATTCCGACGAGTTCGGCTTTCTGATTATAGACCGGACTTCCTGAGAAACCATCCCGGCTCTCAATCTTGACGGATAAGTATTGCAGCCCGCGCAAGGCATAAGAACCGTGAAATACCCCCGAGGTAACAATGTGGTCCCCGTGTGGTCTGGCAATTAAGAATAGCTTTTCATTGTTTTCCGGCAGTGTTTTGAATGACGGTATCCTGGTCTGTTTCCGCAGTCCTTCAACCGCAAGTAATGCGAGGTCCGCATCTTTGTCGATCCGAATAACAGTTGCCTCGCGACCGCGCACCCAGACTTTTACGTCGAGTGCATCATTTCGCGAGAAGCCGAGCACGACTTTCTTTGAATCACTCAGCTCTCCTGAGACAACGTGGTATGCAGTCATTACCAAACCATCGCCCACGATAAAACCTGTCGCGAACCCGTTAGGCCCTGAATCCAGCAGGAAGGAAACAGCGCGCTGCAATGGCTTCTGGTTCTTCCTAGTGAACTGCAACTCCAACGGTAAGGTATAACGCTCCTGCTGCTTGAAAACCTGCTCGAAGTCCTGGCCCGAGCAGTCTGGCGCGATCACGATGAATAGCGCCAGCACCAGAGCCGTGCTCAACATTCTACTGTTCATGTAAGCCTCCCCTTAAAGACACGTCGGTGGACTTGCTACAACGCCGTCAGTCTGCAACGGCGCCAATTAGAAAGACCCGTCTTCATATGAATGCGTGGAGAACGCCTCCGAACAAGCTCAGTCTGATTGGTAAGTGAGATCCGTCAGTCGCGGATCTTGGAGGTTGCGCCTGGCGCAGCGGTCCATGATTCAAAAAGGTTGCAGTCTTCTATCATAGAAATCGTCGCAGTGGTAGCAATTTGACCCTTACTGGCACGTTTGTTAGCCTCGTCTTATCCAAACGATAAAAGAGAAAAGCAAGCTAAATGCCAAGTGACGTTTTCATATTGGGCGGTAAGCGCACGGCGATGGGTCAATACATCGGCGCTTTAATAGATATTTCGGCGATTGATTTGGGCGCTACCGCGGCGCGAGGTGCGCTGCAAGCATCGAATGTAGACCCGGAGGAGATCGACCATGCGATCATTGGCAATGCGCTACAGACTTCAGGCGACGCCATCTATGGGGCACGGCACGTAGCCTTGAAGGCAGGTGTGCCATTTGATCGACCTGCGCTAACCGTTAATCGGCTTTGCGGGAGTGGAATTCAGGCGATCGTTTCTGGGGCGCAGATGATTCAACTTGGCGAAGCGCGCACCGCTCTGGTCGGTGGTATGGAATCCATGTCTCAAGCCCCGCATGTAATCCGGGGTGCGCGATCAGGTTTTGCTCTCGGCGAGGGAAAACTCGAAGACAGTTTAATGGTCGCGTTGCTCGATACCTATTGCAATACGCCAATGGCAGGCACTGCCGAAAACCTGGCGCGCCGCTTTGAAATCTCGCGTGAGGAACAGGACGCTTACGCCTTGCGCTCGCAGCAAGAAGCCAAACGAGCACAAGATGCCGGGGTTTTTGCTGAGGAAATCGTGCCGGTTGAAGTGAAGTCGCGCAACGGGACTTTCAGCTTTGAAAAAGACGACCATCTCCGTCCCGACACTACGTTAGAGGGTTTGGCAAAGCTGCGGCCCGCCTTCGCCAAGGATGGTTTCGTCACTGCCGGAAACGCGTCAGGAATTGTTGATGGTGCCGCCGTCCTGGTGATCGCAGGCGAAGATTATGTCAAAAACAAGGGAGTGAGTCCGCTGGGGCGAATTGTCAGCTGGGCCTATGCGGGAGTAGAGCCGGAGATAATGGGTATCGGGCCTGTGCCCACTACGCGCATGGCTTTGGAGAAAGCAGGATTAAAGCTTTCTGACATGGATTTGATTGAAGTTAACGAGGCATTCGCCGCGCAATACCTGGCTGTGGAAAAAGAGCTTGGTCTCGATCGCTCAAAGACCAACGTCAACGGTGGCGCGATTGCGCTGGGGCATCCTTTGGGAGCAACGGGGACCCGTCTGGTTCTAACCGTGTTGCATGAATTGCACCGGCGCGCAGGACGTTATGCATTAGCGACTGCTTGCATCGGAGGTGGCCAGGGCATCGCTATGATCGTGGAACGAGTTTAAGATTCTGTTCCCGACGCACCTTCTATTTCCTGAATTTCCGATAAAATCCAAATTCCTAACAAGACGCATTGGCGATAGTGGCGCTCACTCAGCAAAGTCGTTGAAAAAACTGGCCTTCTTATCAACTCAACTAACCAGCCACAATCGGCACGACTATTGCGAAAAATTCTCGACGTTGAACTTTGCCGCTTTGCTAGTGGACGCCGGACACGAGGAAAGTTAAGCTGGAATTTACTGGATAATGCTTGCGCAAGGCCCTTGTGAAATGGTAGAAGGTCGAATACCACCTTGTGATTTAGTCGCCATTTTCTTCTTGATTGCATAGTCCCTTTGCTCTCGAAATCCCAGGTCATTTTGTCGTTGTGCGCTCACGCGCGCATGCTACACTCAACGTCACTACTTGCTTAAGGAGTTCCCTTATATGTCGAAAATTCTAAGTCTCACTTGCGTGCTCTTCTTGACGCTCGCAATAAGCGCGACCGCCTTTGCCCAGTCTTCAACGTTTGGGGCAATTGGCGGCGTCGTCACCAACCCGAATAAGGAAGTGGTGCCAGGCGCTACGATAACCGTCTTGAACACGGAAACTAATAAGGAAGATAGCGGCACTGCCGACGATCAGGGATCCTTCCGCATTGTGAATCTCCAGCCCGGTAACTACTCGGTCACGGTTAACGGCTCAGGATTTAGCCCTTTCACGCAGAATGTAGTCGTCGAAGTAGGTCGCGTGACTGAGGTAAACGCTGCGCTTTCAATCGGCCCCCTGTCGGGCACGGTGGAAGTGACCAGTGAAGCTCCGGTAATCAATACCAGCCAGGCGGATTTTACGAGCAACATCAACCAGACATCGATCAACGAGCTTCCCATCAATGGCCGGCGCGCGTCTAACTTCGTGCTCGGTACTCCTGGCGTAGTGCCTGATGGCAACTTTGGCTTAATCAGCTTCCGGGGAATTTCGGGGTTGTTAAATAACAGCACCGTGGATGGCGGCGACAACAACAATGCTTTCTACGCAGAAGAACGCGGCCGCACGCGTATCAGTTATGTTGTCAGTCAAGCGGCAATTCGTGAGTTTCAGGTGAATACCTCAAACTATTCCGCTGAATACGGACGTGGCGCCGGCGGCGTAATTAATACGGTCACCCAAAATGGAACCAACTCCTTCCATGGCAGTCTGTTCTATTATCTCCGTGATAATAAATATGGGGCTACCAATCCCACGACGACGCGAACAGTGTTGGTTAACGGGGTGGGTGTTAGGCAAACTTTTAAGCCGGAAGACGTCCGTAAGCAATTTGGCGGCTCAATCGGTGGAAGGATCATCAAGGACAAACTATTCTTCTTCTTCACTTATGACGAGCAAAGAAGAGAGTTCCCCGGCGCTGCTGTATTTCCCAACGCAACCTACCTCAACCTTAGCTCGGCTAATAGAGCCACGCTGACATCGAGGAATCCCGCGGTTCTCACTAGCGCCAGGATCGATCAGGCTTTAGGCTTCCTGGCTGGTTTGACCGGTCCAGTACCTCGCAGCCAGGACCAGCGCATCTTCTTTCCAAAGATTGATTGGGTCGTAAACAACAGGAACACCCTTACAGCTTCTTTCAATCGCATGCGTTCTCAGTCACCTTCAGGAATTGAGACGCAGCCGACTACTTTCAAAGGAATCACGAGCTTTGGTGATGACTTTGTGCAAACGGACAGTCTTAATCTGCGCCTGACATCAACGTTCACTCCCACAATTCTCAATGAGGCGCGCTTCCAATATGGCCGCGATAACTTATTTGCATTCAGTGAGGAACCATCTGCCGGAGAAGCGATCCTGGCCACAAATGGGCGCCCGCCTCAAATCACTGTCACCAGCGGACAAAGCTTTCTCTTCGGTAAGCAGGACTTCCTTGAGCGGTATGCTAACCCCGACGAAAAACGCTGGCAGTTTGCCGACACCATGACCGTTTCAATGGGCCAGCACACGCTAAAATTTGGCGGGGACAGTAATCGCGTCAACGACTTGCTTGATAACCTCCGACTTGAAAGCGGTAGTTATGCCTATAACAATCTCGGTGATTTTATTGTGGACTATGTCAATGTGATTACCGGGGGAGGGTTGAGC
>JBPCMI010000089.1:0-11662 GCA_051002415.1 Pyrinomonadaceae bacterium | reverse complement strand
CCTTCGTATGGGTTCTGGAGGGGCTGGGCCTGTGACGATGTATCGCTGTATCTGGTTGCCAGCGATGGCGCGAGACAGCAGCTACTTGACTACGGAATTCCCAGCGAGCGCATCAAGATCTCCGGGATGCCGGTTCATCCGAAGTTTGCTTATCCGGGCGAGGACGCCGCTCGCGCCGCACGGCGCGCCCTGGATTTGGATCCGGAGAAGTTCACCGTCTTTGTTAACGCGGGTTGGGAAGGCGGCGGTAACGTTCCGCAAATCTTCCGTGAGTTAGTGCGCGGAAAGCTGGACGTTCAGGCAATCTTTCTCGCTGGCCGAAACAAAGAGCTAAAAACCGAAGCCGAATCCCTGGCGCTGCAAGCCCTGTTTCCGGTCCGAGTGATCGGATATTCCGAACACGTCGAACAGTTGATGGGCGCGGCTAATGTGATGATTTCGAAGCTTGGTGGCCTTACCACATTTGAAGCTCTCGCCTGTCGCCTTCCTATCATTGCTGACGTTATTACCCCGCCCATGCCGCAAGAGGCCGGGACAGCGGGTCTGCTTACCAAGCGGGGTGCGGGAATCTTGCTGGAGCGCGCTTCGGATATTGTTCCCATCATCCGCCGGATGGTGGAAGACACCGCGCATTACTCCGCGATGCGCGCGGCGACAGTTGGTCTGGCGATTCCCAACGCTACCAAACACATTGTGGAAGAGATTGTCGCCTTGATCCCCGCATCAGTCAGTGCCCCGGACGAAAGCATCCTTACCGAGGTCGTTTCCGCTTGAGTCCGTTGACTGGTAAAGCTTTTCAGGATTTAATTCCAGAACGAAATAACTCAAAAGAATTCTTGCCCGCTTGCGCGTGTCGAGCGGGTTTTTTAGGAGACTGACAACTGGTGAGCTTGCTGCTTGAAGGAAAGCGTGCGTTCGTGAGCGGTGGTACGCGAGGGATAGGCGCCGCGATTTGTGAGATCTTCGCCCGCGAGGGCGCCGATGTTGCATTTAATTACAACACCCGAGATGACCTCGCTGAAGAGATTCGCAGAAAGATTGAGGCATATGGCCGGAAAGCGCTGAGCTATAAAATCTCAGTCACAGATCGTCTAGGCTTGAAAAGATTAACGCGAGAAATCGTAGAGAAGTGGCAGGGGATCGACATTTTGGTTAACAACGCCGCAATCAATCGCGGCGATAACTTCGCTACTACAACGGATCGCGCCTGGGACGAAGTAATCAACACAAATGTAGGCAGCCTTTTCGCCGTCACGAAACCAATTTATAAACAGATGATTCGCCAGCGGAAGGGAAGTATTCTGAATATCACTTCCATCGGCGCTATTCGCGCGTTACCGACTGCGGTCCACTACGCAACATCAAAGGCGGCGATGATCGGATTTACCAAGTGCCTGTCGCGTGAGGCCGGGACATTTGGCGTTAAAGTTAACGCGATTGCCGCCGGAATTTTTGATACTGAGTTAGCACAGGCTTTGCCCGAGCGTCTTTTGCAGATGCACGATATTTGGGTGTCAGCTGGGCGTTTAGGGAAGCCCGAGGAGCTAGCGGAATATGCGGCGTTTATGGTGAGCGACCGCAACAGTTTCATGAATGGTGAAGTGGTGATTGTGGACGGCGGAACGGTGACTTAGATTGGGGAATGCGGAATGCGGGTTTCTGATTCAAAGATAGATGCTCGATGCCAGATGTCAGGGCTCGGATTCGTGTGCCGCGAAGAACGCTATCCCCTGGTTCACACCTGCACAACAATCAGCGTTCTAACGGCAATCGGCAATCGGCAATTGCCAATTGGCAATCTCATGACTCCGGTCCGGCTTTCGAATCCTCAACAGCACTCAACCTTCTCGCCAAATCTCGTAGCGTGCGCTGCATCTCACCCAGCCTGCGAAACGCAGCGGTTGACCGCAACCAATCCTTATTGTCAAAAGCTGGAATGCCGGAAATTATTTTACCGTCCGGAATGTCATGGCTTGTCGCGCTCTTCGCAGTAACAACTACGTCATCGCCAATCTTAAGATGGCCGGCGACTCCTGCCTGACCAGCAAGAATCACCCGACTACCAATATGAGAACTTCCTGCGAGACCAACCTGAGCGCACAGGAGCGTGTCTTCGGCCACCGTGCACGAATGACCTATTTGCACAAGGTTATCGATCTTCGTTCCGCGTCCAATCCGTGACTCGCCGACAGATGCACGGTCAATCGTGGTTCCCGCCCCAATCTCTACATCGTCTTCAATCAACACGCGTCCGGTCTGCGGAATCTTCAGCCAACGTCGCTCTTCGTCTTTCGCATAACCAAAACCATCGCAACCGACCACCACATTGTTATGGATGATCACTCGTTGACCAATAATTGAACGCTCGCGAATTACTGTCCCGGAGTGAATCACGGAATCTTTTCCGATAGAGACATCCGGATAGATTGTCGTGTTTGGGTGAATCCGCACACCAGATTCGATTTTGACTCCCGGACCAATTACCGAACACGCTCCAATCCAAACGTCGCTCGCGATCTTTGCGCTCTCGTCGATCACGGCTGTCGGATGTATTTCGGGTTTGATGGAAGGTTCGGGGTGGAAGAGGCGAAGCGCGCGAGTGTAGGCGAGGTACGGATCTTTGGCACGCAGGATCGGGATTGCCTTCTCTATTTGCGCGTCTTCCGCTGCATAAATAGCCGAGGCCGCTGTCTGATTGACGCGCGCTGTGTAACGCGGATTCGCGAGGAAAGTTACGTAGCCAGAGCGAGCGTCGTCGAGTCCTGCAGCACCGATAATTTCCGTGTTTGCATCGCCCTCGACGCGCGCGCTGGTCAGCGCAGCAAGTTCGGAAAGTTTCATGCGCGTGAGTTTAGCGCATAGGACAGCGCCGCGCACGGCTTCACATTATCGAAACAGGATCGATCTCGAGATTGATACCGCGCAGGTTTTGCCCGCGACCCACCACCGCATCCAGGGCCGTGTCTACAACCTTGCGCAGTTGCTTTCGGCTCCGGCTTTTTAACAACAACTGAATGCGATGCTCCCCTTTTAGTCGCGCAAGTGGCGCCGGCGCTGGGCCCAATATCCTGCAGCTACGTTCCTGATTGGCGAGGTCAAGTTCCTTGCGCAGCTCGAGCGCGTCCGCTCGCACTTTGCCTAATGCCGATCCGTGCAGCAAAAGTGATGCGAGGGAAACAAAAGGTGGATAACCATGATTTTCGCGGTGGCGAATCTCTTCGCGATAAAAGCCGGAATAGTCCTGCGCGCACGCGTGCCTGAGAGCGTAATGATTTGGATGATATGTTTGGATCAATACTCGACCGTGACGTTCTCCGCGGCCGGCTCGACCCGCAACTTGAGTAATTAGCTGGAACGTTCTTTCCGCGGCGCGAAAATCCGGTAACGCCAGGCCTGCATCTACCGAGACCACTCCCACGAGGGTGACGTTAGGAAAATCGTGACCCTTCGCGAGCATCTGTGTCCCAACCAACATATCGATCTTGCCGGCGCTAAAATCGAACAGTGACTCTTCAAACGCGCCGCGCCTGTTCGCGGTATCGCGATCAATTCTGGCGATACGGAGGGTGGGAAACAGCTTCGTCAACATCGCCTCAATTTGTTCGGTGCCTTCGCCGACATAGTAGATGTATTTGCCACTGCAGGCCGGACACAGTTCGGGAGCAGGTTCGCGATGGTTGCAGTAGTGACAGACTATGACCCTTTCTGAGCGATGGTAGGTTAACGTCACGTCGCAGTTGGGACATTGAATGGTTTCGCCGCAAGAGCGACAAAGCACAAAACTCGAATAACCACGGCGGTTCAATAGAATGATCGACTGATCGCCTTTCTTGTGAGTCGCCTCGATAGCTTCTAGTAGTTCTTCAGAAAAAACCTGTGGCTTCTTATGCCTGGCAAATACCTCCCGCATATCGACGATCCGCGCACTGGCCATGGGCCGGTCGCCGATACGCGAGGGTAATTGCACGTATTGATACTTTCCCGTTTGTGAGTTGTGAAACGACTCGAGCGAAGGAGTGGCGGACCCAAGAATCACAACCGCATTTTCCTTTTGGGCCCGCACGATGGCGGTATCGCGTCCGTTGTAGCGGGGAGAATCCTGCTGCCGGTAGGTTGACTCATGCTCCTCATCAACTATCACTAGTCCCAGATTTGCGATCGGAGCAAACACACCGGAGCGTGTGCCGATCACGATACGAGCAGCGCCAGTCTTAACTCGCATCCACTCATCGAACCGTTCTCCTTTTGAGAGCGAAGAGTGAAAAATTGCGACTTGGTCTCCGAAGTTGGATCGCAGGCGGCGGGAGAAGACAGGCGTCAGTGCGATTTCGGGAACCAGCATCATCGCCGCGCGACCAAGCCCAAGGCAGGTACGCATCGCCCGCATGTAAACCTCGGTCTTGCCACTTCCCGTAACTCCATGTAGGAGGAAGGCCGCGTACGCACCACTTCGTAGCTGTGGTTCTATCTTCCTGAGTACCTGGTTTTGCGCTTCGGTTAACGTGTAGTAATCAGCGCCCGGAAAAGTGGCCCGCGCGAGGGGATCTCGCCTAATATTTTCTTCAGCGATCTCCAGGCGGCCGTGCTGATGCAAGGTGTTAACGGCGGAGATGCTGACCCCCGCCACACGAAGCAACTCGGGCAAAGGAATAGTTTCCTGATTTGAAAGGGCGTCGAGAATACGTTGTTGCGCCTCCGTCACCTTCCTCGGCGCTATCTCCTCCGGTACTGAGGGCTGACTGAGCTTCACAACTCGCTGTGTTCTCGGCCTTGTCCCGACGGTCGTAGAGCGAAGCTGCGTCGCAATCAAGCCCTCGGATTGCAGCTCTTTTGTTGTGCGGGGTCCCTCTCTTTTCCCCACGAGCTTGATAAGAGTTTCCGCGTTCAACTCGCCGGCGTTCGCAAGGGCACGCAGAACTTTTGCTTCAGCGGTGTCTTCACTTTCGAGTTCGTCGATGCGTGCAATGCCTTTCGCGGTCAGCGTAAAAAGTTGTTCACTGTTGGGATTAATTCCAGGTGGCAAGGCGGCTTTCAAAACTTCGCCCCAGGGCGAGCCATAGTACTGAGAGACCCAGCGCGTGATCTCGAGGACCTCTGGCGTTATTAATGGTGTGGGATCGAGAACTTTTTCGACGGAGCGAATATCGGTATCGATGAGGGTCCGGTGCGAACTCAGATCGGGGAGCAACTCAACGATAAAGGCAGTAACGGCACTGCGCCCAAGCGGCACAAGGACACGCGACCCCACTTGCGCAAGTTCGCGCGCAGCCTCGGGCAACCGGTAGGTAAAGGTCTGCGACACGTGAAGCGGTACTGCCACCTTTACGTAGAGCGGCGCTTTCACCTCACTTTCGCTGGAGGCAGGCGAAATCGCTGTAGTTTGTACGGAAGTTCCGAGCTTTTGCGGCACGAAAAGAAGTTAACGCTAAATTAGCAAATGAGAAAGCGTGTCGGGCAGTGGTGGTAGCTTGATGTTATGTCGCTTTCCTTGCAGTGCTATCGAGATAGTCGCGCACCTTTTTCAAGTCTTCCCAGGTTTCACGTTTCTTGGAAGGGTCACGTAACAGGTAAGCAGGATGGAAAGTCGGCATCACTTTGATTCCGTTGAAGTCTTGAAATTCACCACGAAGACGGGTAATTCCTATTTTCGTATCAAGCAGATTTTTCATCGCCGTGTTGCCGAGAACCACAATCACGTCTGGTTGTACGCTGGCGATTTCGCGCAGCAGGAAAGGTTTGCAAGTGGCAGCTTCATCAGGAAGGGGAGCGCGGTTGGCTGGTGGCCGGCAGCGATTGACGTTGCCGATCAAAACTTCTTCGCGCTTGAAACCGATTGCCTCAATTATCTTCGAGAGCAGCTGACCGGCTCGGCCGACAAACGGTCGCGCTTGCAAGTCTTCGTCAGCACCGGGAGCTTCGCCCACGAACATCAATCGGGCGCGAGCGTTTCCCTCGGTATGAACTACGTGGGTGCGGCCTTCATGCAGCGGACAGCGGGTGCAGTCCTTCAACTCAGACCGTATTTGCTCGAGACTCTCGCCTGGTTGTTTCGTTACCTGGACTAAAGGTAGGGGCTCAACTCCGCTAACGCCGAGTTCCTGAAAGAACCGAAACTGTTCCTGAGTTTGTCGCAGCAGAGCAGAAAGCTCTGCCGCAGCCGCTTCGAGAGTCATCGTGATTTTGCTTGTCGCAATCGAACTATCTCATCAAGTATGCGGTGTGCTGCGTCGAGTTTTGTCATCACCGGTAGTTCACGAGGTTCTGAGTTTTGCGTAATAATCGTAATCGCATTCCTCTCGCTATCAAAACCAATGTCACTTCGGCTTACGTCGTTGGCGATAATGGCATCGAGGTTCTTTGCCTTCAGCTTCGCCAAAGCGTTGTCCACTACCTTCTCTGTTTCCGCAGCAAAGCCAACGACCAGCAAACCGTTCGTCCTTGCAGCTGCCACCTCGCCAAGGATGTCCGGCGTGCGTTCGAGACTGAGATTCAAGGTCGATTCGCTCTTTTTGATCTTAGCGGCGGCCCGTTGCACCGGTCGGTAGTCGGCTACCGCGGCGGCGGCGATAAAGATGGATGCGTTGCTAATCTTCTGGACAGCAGCCTGCATCTCCGCTGCTGAACTGGTACGAATGACGTTCACGCCGACGGGTGGAGTTGCTGTTGTGATTCCAGCGACCGTAGTGACCTCGGCACCCCGGTCGCGCGCGGCTTCGGCGATTGCGAAACCCATGCGGCCGGAAGATCGATTTGAAAGGAACCGAATGGGATCCAAGTCTTCACGAGTGGCCCCCGTAGTGATCAGCACTCGCTCACCGGCGAGGTCCTGAGTCAGCTGTTTTGCTTGACCAGCGTGACCCAAAATCTTCAGAGCAGCCGCAACAATTCGCTCCGGCTCGCTCAGCCGGCCAGGACCGATTGTTCCGCACGCCATTTCGCCGGCATCAGGCTCGAGTATTTGAACACCGTCCTGACGCAATCGTTCGATGTTGCGCCGAGTGGCCGGGTGATCCCACATCGTTGTGTTCATCGCCGGGGCGAGGAGAACCGGGGCCGTAGCGGCCAGGTAGGTCGAAGTTAAAAAATCGTCCGCGACACCGTTAGCAAATTTAGCGATAATGTTTGCCGTGGCGGGCGCAATGACGAACAGGTCCACGGTCTGGGAAAAGGTTATGTGTGCTATTGGATCGGGGTTGTCTGGAGCATAATCATCGACAATCACGTGCGAACCAGAAAGCGCTCGGAACGTGAGCGGAGTAATGAATTCGCAAGCTCGCGGAGACATAGCCACGCGCACTACACAACCCGCGCGCTGCAGTCCGCGCAGGACCTCGGCGGCTTTGTAGGCGGCAATCCCCCCGGTGACACCGAGGGCTACTCTTTTGCCTTTTGAACTGCTTCTGGTGGTGTCGTCAGCCATCGGTTGGTTGTTAGCGAGAAATGATGCTCAATGTAACATTGCTGAAACACCCGCGCAATCAAAGTAAAAACTGTGGTTGGTACTATGAGGTACCTTCGATTAAATAACAGCGGTTTCCGGATTGTCTCTCGCTATGAAGCCGTCAACGTCTATAATTCCGGCACGGTTATTCGGCTATGCATGTCTGGTGGCGCTGGGAATTTTCCTCGCGGCACCCAGGGTGTCTGCCCAGGAAGAGGAATTTGGGCCAGTTGTCAGAGCTTATTTGGGTTATTTGCGGAACGAACAGGAAGTGGTTGATGACCGTGCCAGTCGCCGCGAGGTCGGCCCCACCTATTATCGCCATAATTCGAATCGAATCCGGGCCCTCCGTCAGGTGGCGATCCGGATCGCACGAGAGACCCAAAACGATTATTTGCCTGAGCTCGAAGCGGTCTCACGGGAAGAGCTGCGATTGTTGTTTGAGCAACCGCCCAGGGTCGAGATGCTGCGAGTAGATGAGGTTTTTGGCTACACGTTCCGCTTTCTGGGGAGTGTCCGGAGTGGAGAAACCTTCTACGTGTTTGCGCGACTGGATCCCTACGAGCAGGCAGAAATGCGAGAGAAGGGGACGAAATCAGCCAATCCTCCTGGAGAGCAAGGCCGCGGGGTGAAGGTTTCCGCCCGGTCGCCCCGAGTGACCTCGCCCTGATTTCGGGTATGGTCTAACTGCCATCAAGTCTCGTATCCCTCATGAAGTACTAGAATGCTGTTGACTGGTCCCATGTCCCATGAGACTGATCAACGGGGGCAAAAAAGCACAGTTTTGTGCCAAATCGGGCCAAATGATCGTTGACAGGGCTGTTATATTCGTGTAATAAAAAGTCTGCTGTTAAGCGCCTGCGAACGTGATTCGCGCTTGTAGCGTTCGGCCGAGTTCATCTTTGAGACGGGGATTGACAGACATTCGTCTTACCCTTGGTTTCTTACTGTAGCGCCAGCAATCAAGATTCTTGTTTCACAATACGGGAGGAAAGTTAATGATCAGCAAATCTTTGAGCCGCAAAACGCTCGCGGCCTTTGTTTCAGTTGCAGTCCTGAGTGTTTACTCAATGGTTGCACTGGCAGGTGCGAAGGTAGCGTCCGGAGAGCTTTCAGTATCCGGCCAGGTAACAGTGAACGGTCAGAAAGTTATTTCTGGTGGCACACTGTTTTCTGGCAGCACGGTAGTTACCGCTAACAACAGCACAGCAATCGTGAGCTTGAGCAAGATGGGCCGCGTTGAGTTGTCGCCGAACTCTAGTTTGATTCTCAACTTCACCGAAGAGAGCGTCACCGGCATGTTGGATAAGGGTGTCGCGAAGGTCTCGACGGTCGCAGGTGTTTCGGTCAACATTGCAACGAAGGATGGCGCGGTTGTCGTCGATGGTAGCCAGGCCACGTCATTCACGGTTAGCACCGATCGCGGCAACACTGTCGTGTCCACGGAAGCCGGTACCGCCGAGCTACGCTCAGGCGCAGTCAGCCAGCAAATTGCTGCGGGTGAAAACGCCACAGCCGGAACTCCGAATCCACAAACAGATGACGACGACGACGACATGAGCGGTGGCGCGCTTGCAGTGCTCCTGCTTTCAGTAGCCGGTGCTGTGATTGCCGTTATCATCGCCGCGAAAGAAGACAACGAGCTGCAAGTTGGCGGGAACCCCGTTGTGATCAGCCCGTCCAGATAAGTACTCGTTGGTTCGTTCCCTAGAAATACTGCGGTGCGCTTTTCCGCTGCGGTCATTAACTACTAACCTTGCGGGTCACGCGACTCTCGGTCGTCTGTGACCCGCAAAGTTTGTTTGAGTCGGACGTTCATCCCGCCTACTGGTTCTAAGGTTCTCAAATGCACATAGCAGTTATTGGTACCGGTTACGTAGGTTTAGTAACGGGTGCGTGTTTCGCTGAGTTTGGTGTCGATGTCACCTGCGTCGACGTTGATGCTGCCAAGATTGAACGCCTGAAAGCGGGCGTGATGCCAATTTACGAGCCTGGTCTGGAACAGCTGGTAATCAAGAACGCCCAGGCCGGCCGTCTCAATTTCACTATTAATGTTCAGGAAGCCGTCGAACAGGCTTTGGTAATCTTCCTGGCCGTGGGAACCCCTCCGTTATCTGATGGCTCTCCTGACTTGAGCTTTGTTGAGTCAGCGGCGCACTCCGTCGCCGAACACATGAACGGTTACAAGGTAATCGTCACGAAGTCGACTGTGCCGATTGGTACGGGCGAACGCATCAGAAAATTGATTCGCGAACACCAGAAATCAAATTTGGCATTTGGAGTGGTTTCAAATCCGGAATTCCTGCGTGAAGGCGCAGCAATCAACGACTTCATGCGGCCCGACCGCGTCGTAATCGGCAGCGCCGACCAGGAGGCTATTGCAATCATGCGGGACCTTTATCGTCCGCTGTATTTGATCGAGGCCCCGGTCGTTATCACATCCCTGGAGGCCGCCGAGCTGACCAAGTACGCTGCCAACGCATTTCTCGCGACGAAAATCTCTTTCATTAATGAGATTGCTAACTTATGCGAAAAGATCGGTTGTGATGTTCATGACGTCGCGAAGGCAATGGGCATGGACAAACGCATCGGCAACAAATTTCTTCATCCGGGACCGGGTTTCGGCGGATCCTGCTTCCCAAAAGACACCAGAGCGTTGGCCTCCGTCGCCCGGCAGTTCGGGGCCGATTCTCTGATGGTTGATGCGGTCATTGAAGTGAACCGCAGACAACGCGAAGCCATGTTGCCCAAGATCGAAAAACTCGTCGGCGACGTCGCTGGGAAAACGATCGCCATCCTGGGACTCGCTTTTAAACCGGAGACCAACGACATTCGAGAGGCGCCTGCTCAGGAAATTATTCAGGGACTGTTAGAACGCGGGGCGAAGGTGCGTGCTTACGATCCTGTGGCGATGGAAGAAACTGCCAAAATCATCGCGAATATTTGCTACGCTGAGGACGAGTACGAAGCGGTCAGCGAGGCAGATGCGCTGGTCATCGTAACGGAATGGAATCAGTTTCGCGCGCTGGATATGAAGCGGATTCGCGACCTGATGAAGTCTCCACGAATCGCTGATCTAAGAAACATCTATGAACCGGATGATCTACGTGAACTTGGTTTCGAATACGTAGGAGTCGGCCGGTAATTCCAGGCAGAGCTTAGAAAAACGTTTATGGGCCTTTCCGGAATTGCATTGGTTACGGGTGGCGCCGGCTTCATCGGTTCGCACATCGCGGCAGCTCTCGTAGCTAACGGTGCTCGTGTTCGTATAATCGACGACCTGTCGACCGGTTACCGCGAAAATGTCAATGAAGTCGGCGGCGACGTTGATTTCGTCCATGCGAGCCTTGCCGACGAAAAGTCCTTGCGCAAAGCTTTGGAAGACGTTGAGCTTGTCTTTCATCAAGCAGCCATACCTTCGGTACCTCGCTCCGTAGAGAATCCGCGTCAGACTCACATTGCTTCAGTTGATTCTACTTTTTTCCTGCTCGACGCTGCTCGGCAAATGAAGGTCAGACGCATCGTCTACGCAGCCTCAAGTTCCGCTTACGGCGATCAGCCAACATTGCCGAAGGTGGAGGACATGTTGCCGGACCCGCTTTCCCCATATGCAGTGGCAAAACTTGTAGGCGAGTACTACGCTCAGGTCTTTTCTCGTGTGTATGGACTCGAAACCGTTTCACTCAGATACTTTAATGTCTTCGGGCCACGTCAGGATCCGAGCTCGCAATATTCAGGAGTCATTTCGCGATTCATCGCCGCCTTGTTGAGCGGCGAGCAGCCTGTGATTTATGGCGACGGCGAACAGTCGCGTGATTTCACTTACATCGCCAATGTTGTCGAGGCTAACTTAAAGGCAGCGGAAACAACCAAAGGCATTGGGAAAGTGATCAATGTGGCCAATGGTGAGCGCATTACTCTGAACGAGCTGTTAAAGGAAGTGCAGTCACTCACGGGTAAGACCGACGTATCGGTCGATTATCGCGCGGCTCGGGCGGGCGATGTCTTACATAGTCTCGCTGACATAACGCGAGCGCGTGAACTGTTAGGCTTTGAACCGCGGGTCGGTTTAAGAGAAGGACTGCAATCAACGATCGACTGGTGGAAGCAAAGTCGTTTTGCTCCCAGGCACTAATCTCACATTCGAACTTGCCGACTTGTTCTTCACCAAATCTCGCAAACTTTCTGTATAAGGAGCGCGCGCCACGCCCCGGTCGGTAA
>JBPCMI010000088.1:0-6553 GCA_051002415.1 Pyrinomonadaceae bacterium | reverse complement strand
CTTACGATGGCGATGGACTCCGAGCGAAGAAGGTTGAGAATGGAACGCCGACTTATTACCTGCGCTCCTCTGTTCTTGGCGGGCAGGTGATTTCTGAGATCAACTCTAGTGGCGGTTGGACACGCGGCTACGTTTATCTCGGCGGCCAGATGGTCGCGATTCAGGGCGGCAGTGGCGGAGCAGTAAACACCGTCCATCAGGATCCGGTTACCAAGAGTCAGCGCATCACTGACAGCAGCGGGACCTTAACCAGCACGATAGTTGATCTCGATCCCTGGGGGGGCGAAACGGGCCGCAGCAGCAACGCCGCCTTCCAGCCCCATCGCTTTACTTCCTACGACCGGGATGCGAATGGTGGCGACGATGCGATGATGCGCCGCTATCAATCTACCAACTCACGCTTCTTTCAGCCTGATCCTTACGATGGCAGCTACTCGCTCACCGATCCCCAATCCCTGAACCGTTACGCCTATCATGTGACGGTAGGCCGCCCCTCACCCGGCGCTTGGCAGGATGGCGGCATGAGCGGTGGACAGGAGTCCAGACCTGACGGCACACCACCCTTCATACAAATCCTTCGTGCGTATTGAATAAGTTAACCCGCAGAACCCCACGTCAACTCAGCACGGATTACTGACAAGCCTGGCGAGTTCAATTTAATCCCTCTAGAACTTGTATCGGTACCGTACCGTAATGCCGCGACCTGCTCCATCTACGCCCCAACTGATTCCGCGATAAAAGCGGTCACCAATATTTTCGAAATCGACAAACACTTCAGAATGATCATCGATCTGAAACGCACCACGAACGCCAATCAGTCCGTAGCTGGCAACTGAGGTATAGAGTGGAACGAGCGTGTCGTTGTTAGCGACGAATACACCATTGATCGTCGCGCCGATGGGCAACAGGCGGTTTTGCACTTGGGCAAGTGTCTCTCCTGTGGGTACAAGGATGCCGCCGGCAGTCCCACAGCCGCCAGCGCCCGGTGTGGTAAGTCCGCGCACGCAAGCCCCGCGTCTGAAGAAGTTCTGAATGTTCGTGCGCGACCGCGCCGCGCCTGTGCGCCGATCACCAAGATCGAGCGAAGAAAGCCGATTTTGCCGAGCCGCGATGGTGGAATATCCTTCGATGTAGAACCGCCGGCGCGGCTGGAAGCGTAAACTGAGGAACGTCGTAGCGGACGGTACACCGCCTTCTACATTAGGCGGCAATCCGTTCAAGAGACTGTGAGCGCGGATGTAAGTGAAATTGGCGTTTGCCGTGAATTGTTTACTCAGTATTACTTCCGCATTCGCCTCAACACCATTGAAGCGGGCATCGTCAAAATTTACCCGAACCAATACTGGCGTAGTAGGAGCGATGCCGACCGAGACCCACCCGCGCGTCGGATCCTGGAAGGTTATTGGTTCGCTTCCGAGAAATGTGCCCACTGCTCCCGGGGGCAAAATCAGCGCCTGATCAAAGTAAACGTCTTTCAGCTTGTTAGTGAAACCGGTGAGCTCAGCCGAGAAACGCGAGCTCTTGAAGCGGAACGTCAAATCAAAACTGTCGCTGGTTTCGGGACGAAGCGGTGCGACGGGGATGCCGGTCGAGAATGCGTCGCTTCCCGCGGTGCTGCCGATAAAACCTCCACGACTCGCCGCTGTATTTGAATCAACTTCAAAGCCGGCACCAACCAATCCAAGTATTCCCAGGTCCGTGGTGTTTGGCGCGCGAAAACCGCGCGTGTATTTACCGGCGATGTCGAAACCATTCCCGAGATGCACGACCCCACCGATTCGTCCGGAGAAGGCTGCGAAGTGCGCGCTATCGTCGGGAAAGAGCGGGCGCCCATTGGAACCAAGCGGAGCATTTGCGGCACGAGAATCATAAGAAGCGGCGCTGTAACGCAGGGCGCCGCTGATTCTCAGCCGATCGGGAATAGCAGTAAAAACATCCTGCACGTAGAAGCCGTAAGAAAGATATTTAGCGCCGTTGGGAATGCGTGGCCGCGATGGTGTAGTAACGCGCGTTACTGGATCAAGCGTGTAAGCCGGTGCGCTGATGTGATCTTTATAGACATCAGCCCCCAGCACAATCGTGTTGCGTTCGCCCAAGCGCTTGTCAACGAAGAAATTGAATCCGAACACATTCGTGCGCTCACGCTGACTTGTAATCACTCCTACAGGATTACCCTGCCCGCCTTGATTGATTCGCTCTTCCCGCTGGCCATTAAAAGAAAAAGTAAACGAAGCGCTATCAAATGGTCCCAGCTGCTGTCTGAACAACCGCACGTAGAACAGATCAGTCATCAAGTTGCGCAAGTCGGCTATCAAATTTCCATCGCCGCCCAGCAATTGATCATAACGCCTGCCGCCGTCCTGTTGATTGCGCGCATAGCTAAAGATTAGCTGTGATTTTTCATTGAGCGTGAGATGCGCACGCAGTAAGCCTCCATATTGCGTGAACGCCGTGTCAGGCAAGCGCTCGCCAAAAAAATCGGAAGGCACGCCGAGGAACCGGAGGGTGGCACCGTGTGAATCAACGCCATTGCCAGGACGCAATCGATTGATTCGCCGGCCGTTCAGGTTCAACAACACTCCATAATTCCGCGTGCCGTAGGTGAACCGAGCACTCCCGCCAAAGCCGTTTGTGGGAGACGAATAGAAAAGGTTCGTCGTGCCGTGAAATTTCGGTTCAGCACCACCGTACACCGGCGAGTGCGAAATAAAGTTAACCACTCCACCGAGAACGTCCGAACCATATTGCGAGCTCGCAGGACCGCGAAGTATTTCAACAGTCTCGAGCGCGGATGGCTCAATCAAACTGAAGAACGTGCCGACACCGCCACGTTGCGCACTCGTGGTGTAACGCACACCGTCAACATAAACGGCAACGTTCCGCCCGGTGAGACCACGTACAAAGACTGCACTAAGCGATGGGCTCGTGCGCTGCAGGTTGACACCAGGTTCTTCATCGACCACCTGGGCCACCACCTCGGTTGCGCGCTCGAGAATTTGGCGTTCGGGAATGACGTTGACTCGTTGATCGATGCTTCGCGCATCAACCACCAGACCGGCTTCGGCGGACACTGTTACTTCTTCGCTGACTTGATTGACGAGTAGTGATACGGCGACCTCAACCGTCGCTGTGTCAGTCACTGCAATTGCTTTACGAAACTCTGAGAAGCCGGAACTGGTTACCTTCACTTCGTAGTAACCCGGCGCAACATTATCGAGTGTAAAGTTTCCGTTGGCATCAGAAGTGGTCGTGGCAACGACCGCGCGCTGTTGATGAAGGAGGGAAACGTCGGCGCCGTTAATCCTCGCACCGCCCTGATCCCTGACCGTGCCGGTGACTTTTCCAGTAGACGCATCTTGTGCCGCAACAAACGTGGCGCTCGCGAGGATTGAGATTAGACACAGGGATGCGACCATTGAGGCGCGCAAGACCTTCCTGCCATTCAAAAAGTTCTTCATGTTCTGATCGGTTCGGGCCCTTGGGATTTGGAGGAAATGCGAGCGAAGACTACACGTCGCCCAAAACTACTACTAGACTTCGTAGTTCCAAGACCTCAACTCATTCAGGGATTTGTAGGGCTAACTGAGGAGGCGGACAGATTCTTCAATGAGCAGGTGCACGCAAGCCAGCACATGAGGCTCATTAGCGGCCAGTGCTGCCACGAGGATCGTGAGGACAATTGGGACCCACACGGGTATCCGCGAAACTAATGTGCGGCCCTGGCGAGTTCGTTTCTGATCTGCAAGCTGCATCAAGCGCCGCACGCGAGCTTTAACTCCGCTTTCTTCTTCCTGAGCGCTGACGATAAATGCCCCCGCAGGCATCGCTGGTTTCATGCCGCTTGGAATCAGTCGCGCAATCTTGACCAAAGCCGATGCAAGATCCAAGGCCACTCGGCGTCCGCGTTCGGCCGCATGTTCATCAGCCGCGGATTCGGAAGCTTCAAGCCAGGCCCGATCCAGCAGCCGGCCACTCGGGATCATGACCAAAACGTCGCGGCAGGCTCGCATCAGACCGCGTCTCAAATTGTCGTTTGACACCACGTGACCAGCTTCATGTTCAATCGCGGCGATTAACTCTTCCTGCCCCAAAGAATCGAGAACCTGTTCGGCGATAAAGAGGCGCGGACGCAGCACTCCAACAATTGCGATCACAGGAAACTGATGCTGGATTCGGTACGAAGGAATTTTCACCTGAGGCAGGGTGATCGGCTCAGCATGACGCAACCAATCCGAGTTCAACCGCGAGGTCGCGCGCCAGGCTGCGAGTCCTCGAAACAGCGCGAGTGCGAGGCCAATAGCGGAAACGGAAGCAATGATCGCCAACTTGAGACTGACTGGTTCATGCCCGTCGCGCGGTTCGTGTTCAAGGTAAGCGGGAATTAGTAGAAGAGAGACGCAAACAATTCCCAGCACAACGGGAAATGTGCGCAGCAGGAAGATCAGGCTGGCACAACTCGCCGCTGAAAGGTGTTTGCCGGACCGCGGCCCTATGAGTCTCCACGTCAGCGAAGATACCAATGACGTGCAGCTGTTGCAGAGCAGTAACGCCGCGAGAACAATTGAAAGTCCGAGAACAAAGAACACCGCTTAGCTCTCCCTCAGTTCAGCTCGCTTTTCCTTAATGAGGCGATCGAGTTCGTCGAGCAATTCGCGATCGTGTTCGCTAACGGCGTCAACAATACAAGCTAACACAGGTTCGACACCTGCACCCCCGCTACCAAGTAAGCCATCGATAACGTCTTCGGCGATTCCCCGTTCAAACTCGGCGCGCGTGACGAGCGGTGAGTAAATAAAAGCCCTTCCGTCTTTGCGACGTTTCAGAAGCTTCTTCTTATAAAGCCTGTCGAGTGTGGTCATCACCGTGGTGTAGGCAACCTGCTCATTAAAGGAGATGACAATGTCGCGCACGCTGGTTTCGCCCCGGCGCCAGCCTTCCTCCAAAACCTGACGTTCAAGCCGGCCAAGGGCTAGCGAGGCAAGTTCACTGGGTCGGCGAAATCCACGTAAAAGAAATCTTGGACTTTTCATGAGGACGGAATTGTTAGCTAGCGAGGTTGACGCTGTCAATAAGAAACTCCGGCTGGCAGCGGTGCAGTTTGGTCATACGCTGAAAGCGTTGGCCAATTTCAGCCCAGGGTTGCGTTTTGGCAACCCTGGGAAGATGAGGCCATTTACAGGAGCCAACCCTTAAAGGGTCGCGTCGCCATTTGAAGACCCGTCGCCAACTGCACCAGTACCGCCGTTTTTGAGCTTTGTACTTGGTGCTTTGTATTGGAGTGTTGGTTCGTTAGTAACTTTCTAGATCTTGAGCTTTCTGGATTGTGAAGTGGACTTCCCCAGCTGGTCATTAACTTGGGAATCAAACAAAGATCAAAGTAGAAAGCACAAAGTTCAAGAGTCAATAATTGAAAAAGAGAAACCCGGCTTCGTCATTTGAAGAATTTCGCGTTATTATTTGAAGTTTGCAAAGAGCCCCAAAATCCCGTCTGTGGGGCTGCACGAAATTTCAACACCATGCCTGAACAAGCCATCGAAGTCCGTGGGGCGCGCGTTAATAACCTCAAGAACATCTCGTTCTCGATCCCTATTAATCAAATGACGGTGGTTACCGGCGTCAGCGGATCAGGCAAGTCTTCCCTCGCTTTTGACACCATCTATGCCGAAGGTCAGCGGCGTTATGTCGAATCACTTTCCGCTTATGCGCGACAATTCCTCGAGCGCATGGATAAGCCGGACGTTGACGAAGTCCGTGGCATCGCTCCCGCAATCGCGATTCGACAAAAGAACTCCACCCGAAATCCCCGTTCGACCGTCGGCACTCAAACTGAAATCCACGATTACCTCCGCCTGCTCTATGCCCGGGTCGGCATTACTTATTGCCGCGTTTGTGGCAACCCCGTAATGCGCGACTCACCGGAATCCGTTGCCGATGAAGTGCTGGGAAAATTATCTCCGGGAACGCGCTTCTACGTGCTGTTTCCCGCAGCCGCCGGTGTCGCTGAGATGAGCCGTAACGGCGACAACGGGGCAGTCAGTGTTGCGAAGAATGACCGTCGCGGGCTGGCCGCGAAAAAGCGCGGCAAGTCTAAGGCAACTGCTTCCTCGCCTTCGCGTCACACTACAACGGCCCATGTGATGAGTTTGATGCAACGTGGATTCACTCGTCTCTTTGCCGCCGGCGAAACCATCGATCTCAGTTCTCCCGACGACTATACGCGCGAAGGTTTTGCTGAAGTCTTCGTGATGGTTGATCGGCTAGTCGCCGGACCGGAGATGCGGCAACGTTTGGTCGACTCGTTGGAAATCTGTTTTCAGGAAGGTCGCGGTACGGCAGTTATTGAAACTGTTGCCACTCTGGAAGCCGAGCCGCTGCGACTCAGGTTCTCAGATCGTTTCGAATGTAAAAATGACGGGACGCTTTACGCGCAACCGGAGCCTCGTCTTTTTAGTTTCAACAATCCCTTTGGCGCTTGTCCCACTTGTCAGGGCTTTGGCAACACGATCGGCCTCGATCTCGAGCTCGTAATTCCCAACCCGGGACTCACGATCAG
>JBPCMI010000087.1:0-14078 GCA_051002415.1 Pyrinomonadaceae bacterium | reverse complement strand
GTACAGATCACTCCCCAATCGGAGATCAACGACTGGCACTCAAGCTCCCCCTTCCCCCTCCCTCCGTTTCCTGGTTTTTTCGGCCCACTATAAGAGCCGCACTGCTAGCGACCTCCCGGCTTTCAGGGCAAAGCCAACCTCTGATACTGGTGTGTCATCAGGGTGATGAACACACGGAGGGACGCCCCTACATTAATGTTCCTCGTTACGCTGTACGAAGGCAGTGACAGCTTCAATGGCGCCTTCATGCATCCGCTCAGGCCGGACGTAGAGCCAGTGCTTATCGAACTCAGCATCTGACATCGTTGACTGGGTTAATCGCTCTTTGTTCTTTAACCACGTCTCGGCCCATTCGCGTAGCGTTGGATCCTGGTTAAGTGCAGTGCGTGCTGCGTGCATCGTCACTGGTGTCTGCAAAATCATTCCTCTTACTCCTATCTCCAACCTAAGTCTGTCTGACCTATGGTCTCGATCTTACTGCCAGGCCATTCTTCGCGTCTTGGCGGTGAAAATAATGAAACCCCAGAGTTCCCAATGATGGAAAATCTTGATTCAGGTTAACTTCAAACCAAAGTGATGCGCTTCGATAGCCATCCGGCTTCTTAAATAGAACCGGTGAGCGTCAAAGCGTTGCACGCCGGAATCCAAATGAAACTCGCCGCAACCCGCTTCGCGCGCATAAGCGACAAGCCAATCGAACAAGATTCCACCATAACCCTGCGACCTGTCGCTGCTCCCAGAGACGAGATCGTCAACATAAAGAAACTTGCCCCACGCGAGGCACTCAGAAATTCGGAAGCCTGCTACCGCTTTAACAGTCCCGGCAGTTAGAGATGCTAACTCGTAACCTGCATCCTCCTGTTGTCGCTTGATGCGAGTTACAAATTCATCTCGTTTCAAATGAGGCCGCAGCTCGACCATAACGTTGAAGCAACTCAGGATGTCTTGATCACTCTTCGCCAACGAAACAACAATGTCCATGTCAGACCTCATTAACCGACCTGAGCTTGCAGGGCGTGAGTAGTTCGCTTACGAAAAAGCGACCCCCGATCGTTCCGGGAGTCGCTATCGTTACTCAAGCTCGCCTGAGTTCGATTAGGCATTGTCATCAGGAGGAATCGTCAACTGTTGCCCCACCTGAATCTTGTCAGGATCTTTTAGCGTGGTGCGGTTGGCGTAAAAGATGCGCATGTACTCGTTGGCATCTTTGTAGAATTCCTTGCTGATCTTCGAGAGGGTGTCTCCGGCCTTCACTGTATAGCTTTGGCCTCCTTGTCCGGCACCACCGCCCGCGGCTGCGCCCATCGAACGACTGGTATCGACGCTGATCTCAGCTGTGATGTCGTCGGTGTTCGGGTTCACGAGTTTGATCTGATCCCAAAACTTGTTCTTCGCTTCTTCAGAAGGTGCGATGGCTTTGATGTAGAGCTTGTCATCCTGCACGTGCAGATTCTGAAATTGAATGTGCTCCTGATCCGCAGCATTTAGCACGGATGTGTATTTCTGTTTCAGGGTGTTGAAGCGCTGCTCTGCGTTAGGTTGTTGCTGTGCGTCGGACGCACCTCGTCCGAACATTTTGTCAAAAAGTCCCATAATATTCTTTCCTTCCTTTCCAGCTTTTTTGGGGGTGTGCAGATACTAACGGACAGAGTGAGAGTTAGCAACGCGGTGACTCAATTGTTAGCGTTAAATGTTCCTAATAGAACGAGATTAGCATTTCAGGAACCATTATTCGGTTAGTGAGTCGGAAATACATCGCTTAGTGCCATTGTTGCAACTGGGCAACATGGAAGCAGGCCCGGAGATCTAAAGTCGGGGAATTTTTTCGGCAGGGGTGACGTTAATCGTTTTGAAGCTAGACATGCGGACGAGTCCCGGCGCGACGCCTTTCGGCTTAGCTATGAATTTGCGGGAAGTGTAATGGACAGTCACCTTTGAATCGTCGCCAGCCTGGCTAAACTTGGCAGCAAGTTGGGCGGCTTCGATGATCGTCCGGTGCGGAACTTCATTGCGCGAAGGATTGCGAATCACAACATGTGAACCCGGATAATCTGCCGCGTGCAGCCACAGGTCATGCGGCCGGGCGATTTTGAAAGTCAGCCTGTCGTTCGTTTGCGCGGCGCGACCAACAAGTATTTCGTAGTAATCTGAAGAGAGATAACGACGCACGCCGGGAAACTTCTCGTCCGGCTTCTTTTTTGTTTTGGACTGCTGTCGTTTTTCAGGCCCTTCGAATTTCAACAATCCAGCTTCATCTCCCCTCGCGATAATGCTCTCAACCTCGGCCTGACTTTCTTGCAATTTAAGCAATTCTGGTCCAAGGGCTTCCAGCCGGGCGCTGATTTCCAGGGCGGCGCGCTTTGCTTTCGTATAACGTGAAAAATAGCGGCCAGCCTCTTCCTGTAGCGAGCTGTCCTTATCCACTTCCAGCACCAGCGCGGGTTCACCTTCTGAATAGTAGTCTTTGATACTCACCTGATCGCCGTTGCGAACAGCGGTGCCGATATTGGCAAGCAGTAGATCCCCGAGCCGTTTATGTTGCTCCGGATCACCATGTTCAGCGAGGTCGCGCTCCAGATTTTTTTTAAGCTTGCGACGCTGGGCCAGCTCCTTCTTGATACGATCCCCCACAAATTGGGCGCGATTAGAGAATGTTTGCGATTGCTCAAGTCGCGTGTAATGGTCATCAAGCGCTTGAGAAAGAGTCAAAAACTCCTTTTGATCGAATTCAATTGTTTGAGACTCTGTGTCTGCGACTCGTGCAGCCTGGGGAGCGGGTGGCTTGTAAACTTGACCCAGTAGCTGACCGTCGCCCTTCGGCGATCTGAGTGCATGAAGGATCTGGTCGTGCGTGTCCAACAAAAATAGATTTGCTGAGCGGCCCGTAAGCTGGCAAACCAGGGTTTTGGAACTCGGCCCACCCAGATCGTCTTCGCCAAGAAATCGTAGACGAACGACGCGCTCGGTCTCGTCCCTGACTAGATTCACTAATTGCGCGCCGGCGAGTAATGAGCGCAACGCTTGCGCGAAGAGAGCGGGCGGCTGCGACAGCTTCTCAAGTTCGCGCGCGCTTCTCTTGATCAAATGAATTCGCGGTTGCGCTGGTTCGGCGCTGACAAAAAGATAACCTGCGTGGCGAACGCCAAAATCGATTGCAAGGGACAAGGGAGAGAGTTGAAACACGCGCCCAACGGTGTGCTCGAGTAACGTTCCTTCCAGCTCGGCAACGATTGCCTGAATAGTTTCCTGACGCATCGTGGGGGAGGCTAACAGAATCACCAAGACAAAGGAAAAGGGCTCCCGAAACGAGAGCCCGGAAAATCTCTGGCTGCTTTTCTAAACGTGAACGACTGCCGTTCTTGTAATGCGATCGTGAGCAGTCAAACCCTCAGAATTGAATAACGCGAAGATAGAAGTGATACCCAGGATGAGTAACGAAGCGAGATAAATCAGGGCTCGTCCGGCAGACTGCGTGCCGGTTGGAATCAAGCCAGTTCGCAAATCGACAATGCGGAGTGAAAAAAGCCTCAGTCCTATTGTTTTCCCGCTGAGTGCTGTGGAAACTGTGAAATAGATAAAGCCGACGCACGAAAAGATTATTCCCGCAAAGATCCACGTGCGCGGAGCCTGCCAATTAGTATTTGCCAGTTCCAGCGCGGCGGCGAAGGGAGCACAAAGCATCGAGACAACTACCAAGTCGACAATTGCACTTACTACTCGAGCCGCAACTGACGCACGTTTGTAACCGTTGTTTTTGACAGGAGCAGAAGTACGGACGGAATCTAAATAGTTCAGCGCCGGATCGTTGATATCGCCAATCATCCGTTTGGGCTTAGTAACATTCTCGGTCTCGACGGTTGCGCGCGCGGGAACCACCACAAGGTTATGCGCCTTCTCCGCCTCGCGCGGCTGGGATTCTTCACCAACAAAAGCCGCTGCTAACGGGGCAGCCTCGTCCAACGAGGTTTCTTTGTGCAGCATTGGTGAGGCGTAGGCTACCGCAGTCGCGCCTGACGAATTGCTTGAATGATTGAGATAGACTCCGGCGTCATGCGCTCGCTCGATGCGACGCAGTGCCGCCGCGACGAGGGGATTGACGGGAGTCGCTTCTGCCTGAGGTAGCAGTTCCAATTGAGAAGTCGCTTCGTTTACAGCCGTTTGTGACTCTAACGAAAGTTCGAGAACCTCTTCGCGCGCGCGTTTCTCCTGTACTTCGCGTACACGCTCGCTCAAATCCTTACGCCATTGCGGAACCGCGGTGCGCGTCACTCCCGGAAACTCGATTAGTTTCGAACCTTGAACTGCGCTGTAGGCTGGCTCTTCGTTCTGTGCGGCTTGTGAATCTGAAGTTTCCACTGGGGCTCCTGCGGTGCATTCGCCACATTGATCAGAGTTGGGTCCAATGGGCGCGTCGCATGAGAGACATTTCATACCAAAGTGCCTCCGAAGGGGATCTGGAGCCGGATTTTCGCGACGCCACTCTGTCTCACGTCCAGCTCGGTGCACAATCGGGGCGCATCCTATCAGGAACTACTTTAAGTGGTCAATTAGAATTATTCAGATAGTTGAAGTTGCCTAACTGAGAAGTCGGCAGGTTCGGGTGTGAAGTGCCTGTGGAAAACTTCTAGATTGGAATGCGTCCGGCAAAACCATCTTCAACATTGTGCCACCACTCTACTTCATCACCTTCACCGATCTGCCAGCAGAGCAGAACGACGCGACCGTCGCGTAATGAGGGAAAATCCACGAGGCCGCGCTCGAAGTCTTTCAACTGCACGCCGAGGAGTTCAAGTTCGCTGGTTTGAGATGTGAGTTCGATAAGCAAATCAGCGTAGCGCAAGCCATCGCCAAAACCACCGCCACCCTGTTCTGCTTGATCAGCGGCGACCTTTGCCTGGCTTCGATGAGAGGCAAGTTTCTTTCGCGCGGCTTGAATCTTCTTCAAAATCTCACGCACGGCGGGTAGGAGTGCATTCGCTTCAGCGACGGTAAATAACTTCATGTCTCTGCTTCCCTGAAGCCGTCACTGTTCGTCAGTCACGCGAATGAATTCAGAACCGGCACTGGTAAAATTCTCAGACTCGGCAGTGAGTTCAGTTTCCAAAACGACATGCATTGCCGCCCGGAACTCGACTGTCGCGTCTTCCTGCTGAATCTGAAGATGTTCGTGGATGAAGTGTGCTGGAACATGCTCATGCAGCTCGCGTTCGTCGTAACGAGGCCCGTGACTGGCTTCCTTCCGCACCTTGTCCGCAATTTCACCCAGGTCGATGAAATAATCGGCAACGTCAATTAGCTTCGGCGCCGTGTTCGAGCGAAAGCCGGCAATCTCAACGCGGCAGCCTTTGTAGGCAACGGCGTTTACGGCATAAACAAAATCTTCGTCGCCGGAAACCAGCACGGCAGTGTCATAGCGTCCGGCGAGAGACAACATGTCAACGGCAATCTCCACGTCGAGATTTGCCTTGCGCGTCCCGTCGTAGAAGGTCTTCAGCTCTTTTTGAATAACGCGAAACCCGTTTCGGCGCATCCAGAGCAGGAAGCCCTGTTGCCGTTCCGCACCGACATCTACTCCGGTATAAAAGAAAGCCCGCAATAGGCGCCCGTCGCCAAGCAACACCCGCAGCAGTTTGTTGTAATCGATGTCGATGTTGTGGAAGCGCGCCGCGTGAAAAAGATTGTTACCGTCTATGAACACCGCGACCAATCCGCGATGCCCTAGTTGCCAGGATATGTTGTTAGTTGGATCAAAGTTATGCATCAAAATAGAAACTCCAATAAGTGTTTATTAACGGGACTAGAATGCGTTTTTGCAGCTTTTTGGTCAAGTTTGTAGTTAATTCAGCAGAGGCTAGGGAGCCCGCGTCGCTCGCAGGATTTTCCCCTCAACAGCATCCACGTACACCACACGACGCGGGTTGGCGCCAACATTAATTTCCCAGGCGATGTGAAGTTCGAGTGCATCCGTCCGGCCACTCGTGGGAAATACCAGCGTGACTAGCTCAACAGGCGTAACTTCATCGTTCGCCCCTAGTCGAGCAGTGGTCTCTTGTCCACTCCTATTTGTGAAAGAGATATCGGAAGTCCGCACGACGTTAATTGCCTCTGCCGCAGTTAACTTTGGATTGACCGGCGCGAGCGCGCTTTGCAGGCGCTCAGCATCCGGCAGGCAAGTGCTCGTTATATTACGGACGACGCGATTGGGCAAAAATTGAATCTCGAGTGAACCATAGCCACCACGCAGCGGATACCGAAATGGGCGTTGCTCATATCTGGCGGTCTTCACGCCGTCCGGACGATCGATTCTTTCAACGAGAGAGAGATGGGCAGGGTCGGCTCCGATCAAAAGGCGCCAGTCTGTAATGAACCGTCGTAGCGACTCCCGCGTTCCCTCTTCGTCCATCTCAGGATTGATACCAACTTTAGGGAGGTACAATGGCGTGCTGAGACTCGGCAAGCTCTGGATCGCCGCTGTGATTGGTTGTAGTTGTACGGCGGTGCCTGGATTTTGAGTGAGCCGATTGAACGCGAGATTCGAAGCATCAGTTCGTTGTGCCTGCTCTGTGAAAAGTATCGGGTACAGTGGGCCGGTGTCTCTTAGGCCACTGGCGTCTGGTGGTTGCAACGCTGCACACGAACAAGACAACAGGCCGAGCGTAATGCTGAACAATAGTTTGATGCGTTGCAGATAAGTCACTGGTTTTTAGCCCAACCCGGCAACAGTATAGGCGTCAGGATATCATTCGGGTAAGTTTACGCACCGCGTATAATTGCCAATGGTGGAGGAGCCGTCGCTGAAAGATAACGAAAACATCCCATTCCTTGACGGAGATCCGCTGGCGCCCAGCGAGCCTCAAGGCTTTGCCCACGACGAGATGGTTCGTTGCGACGTGTGTTTGCGATCTAATCCGCCCACGCGCGCAAACTGTTTGTATTGTGCCGCGGCGCTTACCACCATCAGAAAGACCGTCGAGCCTCGGGCGATAATGCTGAGGCCCGTCGACGACTCCGTCCTCGGATATAACTCCATACTGTTCCCAAGCAGCGCAAATAACCATGCCGCCGAAAATTTGCGGACAGCAGCTCAACTCTTAAAACTGAGTTCTGCTGAGCTGCAAGGGATCATAGCTTCTGCCGTGCCTCTGCCCTTAGCAAGAACCGAGACGCCCGAAGAAGCCGAGCTCATAACAGGCAAATTAATGGATCTCGGTTTTAGCACAACGGTAGTTTCAGATGCTGAGCTCGGCTTATCGGCCGCGGTTGTGCAGATGCGGGCGGCGAAGTTTACCGATGCAGGCATCACCCTTAAACAGATTGGTGGTGATGCTGGTACAGAGCTGTCGTGGTCTCAGATCGCACTCATTGTCAGTGGGCGGTTGATTACCAAACGTGTTGAGTCAGCTGAACAAAAAGGGAAGCGGGGTGAAAAAGAGATTACGGAAGCGAGGGAGTTCTTTGCTGATGAGCCGGTGATGGATCTTTATGCCAACGGGCGCGACGAATGTTTCCGGATCACTGCCAACAGTTTCGATTACTCTGTACTGCCTCAACGCGGATTTGTCGCTGGGGAGAATTTTGCGTCGCTCTTGAACTTGATTCGCACAAGAGCATCCACCGCAGTTCACAACGACTCCTACTTGTCTGTGCGACTGGGGTTGGATGCGGCTTGGCCCTCCGGCCAGCGTACAGGTTCCGGCGGCTGGCGGCGCGAGCGGCCCGGGAAGTACAGCGTTGGGGCAGTAATGGAAAGCAGCAATGTAAGCCAGTTCACTCGTTATTCTCGTCTGTGCTGCTTTCTAATGAAAGATCAGAATTCCCCGAAAGCAACCTAAGCGATGGCAAACCAACGCCGAACGCGTGGTGAAAAACATTTCCGCAAAGATCGAAGCGATCGCCGGAGCGAACCGGGCGACCAGCGAACGAATCGCGATAGCGGCTCGAGCGAAAACATTTACGGGCTCAATCCGGTGTTGGAAGCCTTACGCGCCGGACAGCGGCCACTCGAAAGCGTAACGATCGCCGAAGGCGCTCGTCATGAACGACTCGGTGAACTGCTACAGCTAGCAAAGCAGGCGCGCGTGCCTATTCATCGCGTACCGCGTATTAGTCTGGATCGGCTTGATGGGGCGATTAATCATCAAGGCGTGATTGCGCGAGTGGCTGCGGCTCGTTATCGCGACGCCGACGAATTGCTCGATGCGCTCGAGGCAAAAGTTCAAAACAACCAGCCGCCGCTGGTTGTGGGTCTGGACGGTGTGGAGGATCCGCGGAACTTTGGCGCGATTCTGCGCACGGCCGAGTGCGCGGCGGTAGACGGCGTGTTCATTCCCGAACGACGCGCGGTAGGTTTGACTGATACCGTGGCAAAGGCAGCGGCTGGCGCAATTGAATATGTCCCGATTGCACGCGTTACCAACCTGGTTCGTTTGATAGAGCAGTTGAAAGAACGTAACATCTGGGTCGTTGGGGCCGCCGCGGAAGCAACTTCAAACTACTCGGAGTGGAACTGGCAGCTGCCGACAGCGATCTTTTTAGGAAGCGAAGGTTCCGGCCTGCACCGCCTCGTGAGGGAACGTTGTGATTCCCTTGTTCGTATTCCGGTGCTGGGACACTTAGAGTCCCTCAATGTTTCAGTCGTAGCGGGAATTTTGTTGTACGAAGCGCTGCGCCAAAGAGCGAGCAATACGGCTTAGCTCAACGGAGGCGAAATCATGTTCTGCCCCAAATGTGCTGCTCAGAATTTAGAGGGCGCCAGCTTTTGTCGAGTTTGTGGCGCTAACATCAGTCTCGTGCCCCAGGCGTTAGCCGGCCAGATGCAGCAAATAGCGCCGGCGGAAGACTTGACGCGCTCCGAGAAGCGGGCAATGAAACGAGCGCCCACGCTCGACAACGCCTTCCGAAATACCTTTATGGGAATTGCCTTTCTGCTGGTAACCGTGGCCCTCTCTTTTTCCGACATGGGAAGAGGTTGGTGGTTCTGGATGTTCATCCCGGCGTTTTCGATGATGGGGACAGGTATTGCGCAGTACATTCGCTTTCGCGATCATCAGAACCGCGCACTTCCCGGGTTTGTTGCCGCACCAACGCTTCATTCCGCGACTCCCGCACCCGCGTTTCCCGCTCGCAACACTGGCGACCTGATAGCGCCACCACCAAGTGTCACTGAAGGCACAACGCGTCATCTTGGTGTCGAGGCCCCTACCAAACATTTCGATCCCGCAGAACCAACCAAATAAATGTCTTCAGCCTGGCTGTTGCGGTGGGCCTCACGAGTCAGCAACGTCTAACGCACCCCCATCTTCAATGGACGCTGAAAAGAAATTGCGAGTATGTGTCCCGATTTGTGAAGCCACGATTTCGGCTGCTCGAGTGACTATTGCCCGCGCGGAGAAAGTCGCGGATATCATTGAACTGCGACTCGACTGTTTGTCTCCACTTGAACTCAACAAAGCAGGTGAACTGAAGTCCTTACTGGGCGGTCTCAGTGTTCCCGTCATTGTTACGTTGCGTCCGCGCGAACAGGGCGGCACTCGCGAATTCGATTTGGCTCTTCGTAAACGTGACTGGTTTTCCGGAACAGACTCGGCGCAGATCCTTCGCGACGTAGAACTGGATCTCGCACTCGAGGATCCCGGAGCGTTTCGCTCTGCGCGAATGGACCGACTAATTTGTTCTCATCATGATTTTTCAGGTTTGCTACTCAATGCGGAACAAATCTACGAGCAGTTGGCCGGCACGCCCGCTGGAATTCTCAAGCTGGCCGTTCAGGCACATGACGTCACGGATTGTATTCCGATCTTTCAATTGCTCGACCGGGCGCGTCGCGAGCAGCGAGAGTTGATTGGTATCGCCATGGGTGACGCAGGACTTGCGACAAGGATACTCGGTCCGTCTCGGGGCGCCTTCATGACCTACGCCGCACTTGATGCTCAGTCCGCAATCGCGCCCGGCCAGCCTACTGTCGACGATCTTCGCAACCAGTATCGAATTCAGAAGATTAACCTCGAGACTCAGGTCATGGGTCTGGTGGGAATGCCGGTGCGACATTCCGTGTCACCGAAGATGCATAACGCCGCTTTCAACTCGACAGGAATTAATGCTGTTTACATTCCTTTCCCGGTTAGGGATCTCGCGTCGTTTATGCGGCGCCTAGTTAATCCGCGCACGCGCGAGATCGACTTGAAGATTCGCGGGCTCAGCGTCACGGCGCCGCACAAGAGTGCGGTGATGAGCACTCTCGACTGGATTGAGCCGACCGCCGTCGAGCTTGGAGCGGTCAACACGATTGTCGTTGAGGGTGATCAACTACATGGCTACAACACCGATGGCCATGCTTTCATGCAAGTCATCAAAGAGGCCTTTGGTGATTTGGAAAACGCCCGTTGCGCAGTGATCGGATCGGGCGGAGTCGCGCGAGCAGTCCTCTGGAGTTTGAAGCAAGTGGCCGCAAGCGCGATTGTCTTTGCACGCAATGAAAGTCAGGCGAAAGCTCTGGCCGCGGAATTTGGGGCAGGTTGCGAATCTCTTGATAAGGCCACCTTCGCTACCTTTGATTTGGTCATTAATACGACGCCCCTCGGCACTGCCGGCAAGTTGCAGGAACAAACACCGGCATGTGCAGCACAATTTCGTGGGGCACGTCTGGCCTGCGATCTGGTTTACAATCCGTTAGAGACGCGGTTTCTACGCGAAGCTCGTGCTGCTGGTTGTCAGACGCTTGGCGGCTTGCCGGTGCTGGTGAAGCAGGCTCTCGAACAGTTTCGCTTGTGGACAGGGGTGCAAGCGCCAGAGCAGGTGATGTTGCACGCAGCCCACGAAGCTTTGACCTCGAGGTGATGATTGGAAGATCGGTTGCCAGAAATTCAGGAGCGCTACAGCCGGCAGATCCTCTTCAACGGGATCGGCAAAGAGGGACAACGCCGATTAGGTGCCGCGCGCGCATTGCTGGTTGGTTGTGGGGCGCTTGGCTCAGCTCACGCTGAAAGCCTCGCACGCGCCGGTGTCGGTAAATTGCGCATCGTGGATCGAGACTTTGTTGAATCGTCCAATCTGCAACGGCAGACAATGTTCACGGAGCAAGACGCTGCCGAACGTACTCCAAAGGCAGTCGCCGCCGCTAAACACATCGGCGAACTAAACTCAGAAATCGAGGTTGAAGCGGAGATAACCGACGTCAACCACTCAAACATTGAACGTCTGATACAAGATTGCGATGTAGTGCTTGATGGCACTGACAACTTCGCCACACGCTATTTAATTAATGACGCGTGCGTGAAGCATGAGCAAAATTGGATTTACGGAGCAGCCGTCGGCTCCTACGGCGTAACGATGACCATCCGGCCGCATCAAACGCCGTGTCTGCGTTGCGTGTTCGAAGAAGCCCCGCCTGCGGCTAGTGCTCCGACGTGTGATACCGCAGGAGTGATTATGCCGATCATCAGCGTGGTAGCTGCAGTGCAGGTGAGCGAGGCATTGAAGCTACTGACGGGAGATGTATCGGCGCTGCACGGCTCCCTCATGCAGTTTGATGTGTGGCGGAACGAATGGCGGAAAATCAATCCGGGACCACCAGCGCCGGATTGCTCCACCTGCGCCGCCGGTAAGTTTCAAACTCTGGAAGCAACGGCCGGCGATTTCGCCGCGGTGATGTGTGGACGCAATGCCGTGCAAATCTCCCCGTCGCAGCCGACTCAGGTTGACTTCAAAGCTCTTGCTGAAAGACTGAGCGGGGCAGGCGAGGTGAAGTTTAACGACTATCTGTTGCGCTTTCGCACCGGAGAATTTGAGCTCACTGTTTTTCAAGACGCGCGCTCGATCATTCGCGGGACCGATGAAATGGAGACCGCTCGCTCGCTCTACGCTAAGTACATAGGGAATTAAGAGGTTATTAGTCTTAATTTTATTCTCACCGTGGCTCAGTAAGGTGAGAAATTTTCAAACTGGTCCTCTACGAGACTCGACACATGTTTCAATTAAAAAGGTATTTCATTTTTCCAATCTTGCTGGCTTCGTTCCTGACCGTTGGCCTGCCGGTAAATGTTCGCGCCGGGCAGCCCGTGATCTGGGAAATCAATGGCAGAACTGAATTATTAAAGGGCGATGCGCGCGGGGTGTCGATCACGGATACCGGCGTGCTGATGCTGGCCCCGCATCCAGCCGAGATCTTCAACACCGAACAGGCCTATATCTGGTCCAGCGCGATCGATAACCAGGGCAACGTATACCTGGGCACTGGTCACGACGGCAGAATCTACCGCGTCACTGCAGACGGGCGCGGTTCGTTGTTATACGACGCCGCCGAGTTGGACATTACCGCTATTGCGGTTTCGCGCGATGGCGCGTTGTACGCAGGCACTTCACCGGACGGCAAGGTCTACCGCATTGCTGCGGATGGACGGGCCGATGTCTATTTCGATCCGCCGGATAAGTACATCTGGTCGCTGGCTATTCTTAATGATGGTGCGGTAGCGGTGGGCACAGGAGATAACGGCAAGCTTTATCGCGTCTCGTCAGCGAACGCCAAACCCGAATCGTCGCTCCTGGTCAGCACCAATCAAACCCACGTGATGTCGCTGGCAGTCACTGCGCAAGGAGACTTGATCGCCGGAACTGATCCGGGCGGGCTCGTGCTGCGGATCTCCTCTGAGGGCAAAGCCTTCGCCCTGTTCGACGCGCACCTGCGAGAAATCCATGCTCTCGCTCCCGCTGCGGACGGATCCATTTACGCTCTTGCGCTGAGTGATGCTGCCTCGACTGCGCGACCTCAGCCAGCATCTCCACCGAGCGGAGATGCTGCGTCAGCAACTCCCACCACGAGCGTGACGATCACCGCTGTCGATGAGGCGGGCAACGCGATCCCGAACATTCCCACGGCCTCACGCAGTCGCTCTGATCTTTCCAATGCCCGTAGCGCTGTGTTTCGTATCCTGCCTGATGGCGCGTCGGATGTAGTTTGGAGCTCCAGTAACGTGACGGCTTTCGCGATCGCGCCGGGCTTGCAAACGGGCACCGTTCTGATTGGTACTGCGGATAAGGGCAGAATTTATTCGGTTACTAATGACGGACGGGATACGTTGCTTCTGCAAACAACCGAAGGACAGATTTCATCCTTCCTGGTCCGCAGTGGACAGGTCTACGCTGCCTCAAGTAATCAAGGAAAACTTTTGCGCTTCGCCGCGGGATCAGTCGCGGACGGTTCATACGAGTCGCCAGTGCGCGACGCAAAGTTAACGGCGACCTGGGGGCGAATTTTCTGGCGCAGCGCCGGCAATGTTGAGCTGCAAACGCGGACCGGCAATGGAGAACGACCAGACTCAACCTGGAGTGAATGGAGCCCCCCTTACAAAAATCCGGATGGTAATCAGATTACCAGCCCGCGCGCGCGATTCATTCAGTGGCGGGCTACGCTCCGGGCGAGTGCTAATACAACACAAACCTGGATGGAAGATGTGAGTGTTGCGTACCTGCCGCGTAACGTTGCGCCGGAAGTTCTTACAATCACTGCCCTGCCGGTCGGCATCGGCTTGCAGCCTGTCGTGCAAATGCCCGTGGATCCAAATGTCGAAGCGTCGGGATTGGATCCGTCATTATTCGGCGCGGTGGCCCAGGTTCCGCCGCGACGCTTGTTTCAACGCGGCGCTCGCTCGTTTCAGTGGCAAGCCGAAGATCGCAATGGCGATACCCTCGAGTATGCTATCTACTATCGCGCCCTGAACGAAAACACCTTTCGCTTATTAAGAGACAAGCTGCGGGAAAACTTTTTTACGATTGACGGCGCAACTCTGGCTGACGGCCGGTACATCATTAAGATTACTGTTTCCGATGCCGCCGACAATCCTTCCGGCCAGGCACTGTCCGGCGAACGCATCAGTGAGCCGGTGGACATCGACAACACACCGCCGGTGGTGAAAGTGAGTCCCGCGCGCATGCGTAATGATGGCGGAGCCCCCGTGCTTTTCGAAGTCGAAGACGCGACTGGAAAAATCAAACGGGCCGACGCGAGTATCGATGGCGGTCCCTGGGTTCCTGTTTTTCCCGAAGAAGGCATCGCCGATAGCGGCCGTGAAAGATACGCAGTT
>JBPCMI010000086.1:0-2661 GCA_051002415.1 Pyrinomonadaceae bacterium | reverse complement strand
GGACAACGTCAAGGTGCGGCAAGCTGTTTGCTATGCGATTGATCGCGAGAAGATGATCAGCGCTCTCTTGCTTGGTCAGGGAAAAATCGCGCACTCGATCCTCCCCGAAGAATCCTGGGCTTACACGCGGGGGCAAACTTATTCATTCGATCCGGCGATGGCCAGGAAGTTACTTGATGAGGCTGGCTTCAAAGACCCGGACGGTGACGGTCCCCAGATGCGATTTTCCAAGCCGATCATTTATCGCATCTCGGGCAGCAGCGCCCAGGCGCGTCAGTTCGCCGGAGTGATTCAAAACTATCTAAGGGATGTGGGCGTGCCGGCTTCGATTGAAGCTGCCGAGACAAACACCCACTTCGATGAATTGCGGCGCGGTAATTTTCAGCTGGCGTATGGTCAGTGGGTGGGCGGGAACCAGGATCCAATCTTTTTTAAGGATCTGTTTGCGACGTCGGAAATACCCAGCGAAACGCGGGCCTCAAGAAACCGCAGCCGTTACAGCAACAAGGAGCTGGATGCCCTGCTCGACGAGGCAGTTAATACATTCGACCACGCCAAAGCGGCGCCCCTCTACGCGCGGATTCAGGAAATCGTCAGTCGCGACGCTCCGGTGCTTCCCTTGTGGTATCAGGCAAATATGGTGATTGCGAAAAAGAACGTCGGCAACATTCAGGTCGATGCAAGTGGGGACTGGGGCTTCATAAGAAATCTAACGCAGTCCAATTAAAAGTCTGAAGTCCAATCGTCAGAGCTCACAAGGATTCGACTTTGGAGTGCGGCCCCGACATGTCGGGGTTGCCGCCTTGAACAGCGACCACTTTATTCGGTGCGGTCCAAAAACCGGTCCAGTTCCTGACGCTTGATCGCGCCTTCGCGAATCACGATTGGATTCGTCCCGCTCAAGTCGATCACCGTTGATGGCTCGGTAGCATTCACCTCGCCTCCGTCGACAATCAAATCTATTCCATCCGGAAAATAGCGATCAACTGCGGCAGCCGATTCGCTTGGCTTCTTACCAGTAGGGTTAGCGCTCGTTGCTGTCAGTGCGCCGCCACAGGCGCGCAGGAGCGTGCAAACCGCCTCATCATCGGGAAGTCGAACGCCAACGGTTTCAGTCCCTGCTGTAAGCTCGTCCAGCAGTTCATTCGCCGCTGTTCCAATCAACGTCAAAGGTCCGGGCCAAAAGTGTCTCGCAAGTTGATCGAAGAGTTCTGAGGTTCGCTGAAGATACTTCGGAACGAGATCAGGATGTGAAACTAAAACCAGGATCGGCTTCCCTTCTCTTCCTTTAAGTTCGGCGACCTTGCGCACAGCAGCCGCATTTGAGGGATCTGCTCCCAACCCGTAGAAGGTGTCAGTGCGAAAAGCGATTACACCGCCACGATGAATAATCTTCCCAGCCTCGACGCGTGCTTGTTCACTTTCGGGAATGATCATTAGGAATGGCTAAGCTTAGGAATTGAACTGGTCTTGAGGTCCACCGTGGCCTCGATGGAAATCTTCTTCGGCAATCTTCACAGCGTAACCTAAGCCATCGCCCACCGAAAGAACTTCGGCAAGCAATTTCGGATGGTTGACGAAGTAACTATTAAATTCACGCAGAGCGTTAGTCGAACTCTCCTGATCAGGAGAACGAATCTCACCTGCTACCTGGCCACCCCATAACAGGTTATCGACAATCACCACGCCGCCACTGCGCAACCGCGGCAAGGACAGTTTTAAGTAGTCCGTATATTCTTCTTTGAGTGCGTCGATGAAGATCAAATCAAAGGTCTCCCGCAGATGAGGAATGACATCCAGTGCCTTGCCCCGTTCGATCCGGACCCGCTCGCGTAAGCCGGCGCGTTCGAGATAACCCTCGGCCGCCTGGATCATTTCGTGGCTGGGATCGATGGTGACAACGAGGCCACCGCCACCCACGGCGCGCGCGAGATGCGTGGTCGTATAACCGATTGCCATGCCGATTTCGAGAGCTCGCTTGGCTTTGATGGCGCGTGCAGTGATCTCCACGAACGTTGCAACTTCGCGATCCGCACTGGGAACATTGTGCTGCCCGCCGTATTGCTCCATCTCACGGAGTAACTGATCGGTTTGCGGATGTAGCTGCTCCAAATACTCTGCCTGGTTCCGTTGAATAATTGCGTCAAGCGCGGCTTTCATTAATCACTCCCTTGTAGGGACGCTCACCCACCTTTTTTTGGTTGCCCTTCACTCTTCTTCGGCAACAGAGACGTATCTTCTACCCAACCCCAACTGCCGCAATTTATGTTGCAGCGACTGCCGATGCATCCCGAGTATTTCCGCGGCACGCGTGACGTTTCCTTGCGTATGTTCCAAACAGCGCGAGATATAACGGCGCTCAAATTCACGCCGGTCCTCGCGGAAGTCGGCAGTGAAAGGAACCTGCAGCCCGCCGACGCCGTCGTCGCTCACATCGGTAGTTCGTAATTCTGATGAACCTTCACTGGGGAGATCGCGAGCTGCCAATTCGGAGCCCTCTGCCAGAATTACAGCGCGATCCATCGCGTTCTTCAGTTCTCGAACATTACCGGGCCAGTTGTACTCCACCAGTCGGCGCAAGGCGTTCGGCGCAATCGGACGCGAGGGCAAACTAAATTTTTCCGCAGCGGCCGCCGCGAATATCTCGGCAAGCATAGGTAT
>JBPCMI010000085.1:0-16618 GCA_051002415.1 Pyrinomonadaceae bacterium | reverse complement strand
TCCCCCACCCCGGCACCCGGCACAATCTCAAACTGGCTTTCGAGCCCTTCATACATGCGCTGCATGTTTTGCGGAAAAGCTATGTCGGTAGGAAACGTATCTGCCTTTGTGCCCTCTTCTTCGAGGGTTTTGTCATCTAAAAAAGGATAGGTACTCAGTCCCCGAATCGTGTTAACTCGAAGCTGCAAATCTGCGGTGATAAATTTTGGCAGGTTAATGTCGCTGCCAGGATTGAGTTCGCTCGCAAACGGTATCGTGTCGTTCAGCAACCTTTGCGTCGGCAGTACCAGCACGTTCAATTCAAGGTTACGGCCGGCAATCCGCTGCGGGAATGTCAGGATGCGAAGTTTTTGTTTGGCTAATGGCATGGTTCAACCTGTGATGAATTTCGTTTGCTAGGAAATTTGCCGTGACTCGCTCCAGGTCTCGCTGAAATTAATATCAATGACCCAGAGGATGCAGATATCGATCGAGAACGTTACCTGCGCAACGCAGTCCGTACTCTTGTCGGCGTGCGTTGTGACGGAGCCTCCCGCTTCGATCTGAATACAAACCCCCACCAGTCCGCCGCAGATTTCTGCCTGCCCGCGAAACAGCATGAAGGCGCCGACAGTTACTGAGTCTGAGGCGATTTCTACCAGAATCGACATCATGTAAAGCACTGAAACGTTGCCGACCACGGGTAGTCCGACGACGATCTCGACGCCAAAACCGAACTTCATTCGTAAAGTAATTCCGGCTTTGCTGTCGGCCGCGATCCCCAGATTTACCTGGCCGACCGCGTACACGCTGGCCGCCGCCAACGTGAAGCACATCACTTGAATACGCGCATAGAAATCGACATAAGCCCCGCACGCTGGAACCAACTGTTTCAGATCGGTGGGAACCGAAATCATCTCGTTGAAGTAGAAACCGACTTTCAGTCCTGCTTCCAGCTTCATCGGCGGATTCGGATTAGCGAGCAACGACTCTGCGGACGGAAACCTGATAACAGGAATTTCTTGCGAGCAATTGAACTTATATTCCCAACTGCCCGGCGAATTGCTCATGCTCACCTTCATGCCGTCGTCAAAGTCGTCACCCGAAAGCGCTGCCAACACCTTCAAGATGTCTTTAACAGTCTGAAGCTCATCTCCGAATTCAAGGTTGGGCTTATCGTATTTGGGACTCGTACCACTCGCAGCATTGAAGTTTCCGTTTACCCACATCAACTCCGGTAACGGACCGAGATCAACGACCAGGCGGATGTTGGAAACCGCGGCCTGCCACTTCTCTTTTATGTCGTTTACGGCTGAATCAATTCCCAGAACGAGATCACCACGCTTGCCCTTAATTTCTTTGTAATCGACGTAGATTTTTACAATCCCGGGCTCATTGACGATCGCGTACTCATAGTTCGGCGGAAGTAGGTCTTTAAAGAGAAGAGTCCGCTTTGCCATCTTCATCATCCCTTCTCCGATGATGTCGATCTCCTTCTCGGCATTGCTCAGGGCCATAGCGTTCTTAATATTAGGAAAGACGCTCTTGGCGTTTAGCAGTTTGTAAGGATCGGCGAAATAGGTTTGCGCACTCTTGAGCTTTTCGACATTCGGCTCGAACTGCGGCGTATCAAAAAGCAGCTTCTGTGTGCCGGTTGATTGCAGAACTCCGAAAGCCACCTTCGAAGCATTAACTATTACATCGCCGGGATCGCTGATCTTGAATGTCGTGGCATTATTCTGTTGGATTAGAGGAACGCTCTGCCCCTCTTCTACCGGCTGCACATCTCCTGTGTCCGTATTGCGCTTCACCATCGACCAGGAACCATCTTTTGGCAGAATCAACGAGCCCCGCGCCGCTGAGACGAAGATTTGTTTGCTCGCCGCATCGCGCGCCGGGTTTAGATCAGACCGAACCAAGCGCATGCGCTGTTTTGACCGCGCCACATCGATGATGCAATCGATTGATCCGCCAAGTGATCCCTTTTGAAAGTTGAGTAGCTCGGCCAGGACACGGGGCGGAATCAATATTGACGAAGGAGCTAGCTGAACATAACCGAGCATCTTTCGCGATTGAACCTTAAACTCGTCGGGCTTACCGGCGGGAACGCCCCCGCTTGTAACGCTCTTGAAGTGTACGTCGCCGTCGAAGACCACCGCTTGCAGCTCAACGGGCAGCTGATCGTCGATAGTTCCTAATGAGTTGAAGACGGGATGCCAGTGGGCAGCGGTCGGCTTGCCAAGCTCAACGTCCAGCCCGGTTTCCCTGATGCTGAAAGAAGAATTAAACGGACCGGCGTCTGGGTAGTCCTTGATCTCGCGCACATTCGAAACACCAAGCACTGCTCCCGGATGAAACTCATAAGTCTTAAAAACAGTTCTTATGTCGGTGCCGCCAAAACTAATATTGTACTTGTGGTCGTAGAAGGCGTCGCTCTCGGCCTTCCATCCAGAGTCCGAACGAAAAACGTAACCGTTGGGCGAACGCATTAAGGTAATTGTGCGCACGACGTGAACAATGCCTGTTTTCATGTACATCACGCTGCGGACTTGAACGACTTCGTGCGCTGTGCGCCCGACCATCACATTAAACTTTGCCTGACTCACGTCAGCCACCGTCGCATCCTTATTGCGCCAGTCGCTGAACATGCTCGCGCCATATCCGGAGAATTCGATTCTCTCAACCGGTACTTTCTTCCTGTCGATACCCATCACTCGGTTGAAGATTTCTTTTACCGTTAATCCCAACGTGCTGCCTGTGACAGGCAATCCCATCAGAAACCACTTTATGTTGTTGTCCAACTGACCTGTGATTCCCGGAAAGGAGTTGCTTTCTCCCTCGGCGAACGTATTTAAGGCTTCAGTCTTGATTTGCAGTCCGCCCCGAAACTGATCAAATCGCGGTCGGTGCATTGAGAGTTTTGATCTGTTGGCTCCTTCTTTAACGAAGCTGGCCTTCGCCACCATCGCAAATGGGAGCGTGAAGATCGAACCGAGATCGCGCGGATTGTCTTCATCATCAAATTCTTTGAGGAAGTGTTTTGTAACTGATTTGGGAGTGATAGGAACGAAGTAAGGACTTTGGGAAAAGATGCGAGTCGGCTCGCCATCGTCATCGTAAACAAGAATGCCCGGCGTGACAGTAATCGTGTCGTTCATTCCCGGTGACCCCTCAATCTCTAACGGAATGTTGAAGATCGGTTCCCAGGATATCTGCGGCAGAGTTAAAGCCCGCAGGTAGCTAGCGACCGCAACCACGTCGAGATTTGAGATTTGCAGCGGTAGCGCCGAACCAGAGCCGGCGGTACTCATCTCCACGTTGACAGCGCGCAGATTCGTATTGCCATGTTGATCCCTGTCGGCGCGAAAGGTCTGACCAAAACTAACACCCATCTGGTCTGCGTTGCTGGAAACATCGAGCAAGCGAAAAGCGTCGGGCAGGATTCGCAAGCCTCGGCTGCTGTTCAACGGACTGCTTGATGGTGTAGCAGCCACAGCAAACGTGGTTGTATCGCCACGCTGCTCCGCCTCTTGTTTTCGCGCAACCACCTGGCGGCTGACTTTGAAGACCTCATCAAGGAGTTTCGACTTATCGAGAATATGACTGAGCAACGGATTTGCCTGTAGCTCCTGGATCGCCGCAGTGATCTGATGGCTTTGCGTTCGCTCGCTGGTGATGCTGTCTTTGGTGATACGCGCGTCCGCAACCGGACCCGCAGCCGGTGAAGGTGGAGTGATTGAGTACGTCGCCTCGCTAAGTGACGTTTCGCCATTCAGGATCGGCAACCGGGCGCGACTAATCGAGACATCCGAGACAACATCACGATTGAAAGTGCGAACTCCGGATTGGAAATTAACAGCAGGCGGCTGGGCCGGTTCTTCAGTATCAAAATTAGCTGATTCCGCAGCCGCGGTTGCCAACAACAATGATTGATCGAGCGGGGAAAACTTGAAGTAGGTGTAGGCGTTTTCTTTGTTCTGGTTTTCCGCCGCATTGGGCCACTTAACAAACGACGACAGTGCCAGGTTAAGGTTGCCAAAAGGCAAAGCAATAGTGTCGCGAACGAAAGTGGTATAGCTGGCGACGTAAGGATCGGGAAGCGTTGGCAGATACAGATAGATGCCAAACTGCATCGCGAGAGTGCCGTCGACAATTTTATTGTCGCCTTCAAGGTCGCCGGCCAGGTACAAACTATATGGTCGGGTAACAATGAAGAGCGCATTACGCAGAATGATCGTGCAACGCTTAGCCGCATCCTTCTTCTTCAGATCGCCGTCAAACAACAAATCATTGTCGAGCAGCATCGCGCGGAATGTTTTGCCGGTTTGCAGAATGATTGCCAGGGCAATCGTAGATTCGACGGGGAACGGCGAACCGTTCGCATCAATCGGACGATCAAACGAACCTTTGTGCCGGCAGAAATAATAAATCGCTTCGCTTCCCTTCGCTGCCGAGACGAAGATGAAGGGAAAGATCTTGGTAAAGCTGAGCGTGACTTCTGAATGATGCGTTGCGTTACTATTTCGCCACAGACTCCACTTCTGCTTTCCATTGACGTTGCCGGCAAAAAAGTCTGCCACTGTAACTAAACCCGGCTCCGCAATGATCGCGGGAAGGTTGAGTTTTGTTTTACTTCCCTTCAGCCCTTTCCAATCAGCTTTGAGTCCGTCGAGGAGGGCGATACAGAGAGCACCGATTCCTGCTGCTTCACCGAGTTGCGCGGGATCTATTTTTGCTGCGGGGAGCAGCCAGCCGCTGCCGTCTTTGATTTTTGCGTTGCCTGAGAAGCGAGAAAGTTTCGACTTCGATACATGGATGGCGAAGACACTGGTGGTCTGTTCATGAGAGGTCACGTTGTAAGGGACAAGAATTTGACCAATCACGCCGAACCACGTCGGAGTCCCGTTCGCGAATTTGAACTCGGTTTCGCAACCAAAGACTGTGCACGCGGCATCGTCGCTTTTTATCTTTCCTCCTGACGCATTGAATTTGAGACTGCATTTCTTCGGCAAATCGACGTCGGCATCTGCGGCGTCAAAACCGGCCTCAGTAGAAGTAGCACCGGCTGCATTTGCCTTGAGGTCAAGATCGAGAATGGCATTCGCACCCTGCTTGATTACGATTTGGTTATCTACGATTTCTGAGTCAGCTGAGAGATCGAGTTTTCCCCCTGAAATTTTCAAGCCCGTGTAATACCCATCAAGGGCCGAGTCAGCGGCAATTAGTCGCGAAGCAATCCAGACGCTTCCGGCCTGGATGGTATAAGTCTTTCTTGCTGAGAGAATGCCCGAGAGCGGAATCAACAGCGCGGGTGTGTTAACGCCCTTGAAACGAACACGCACGAGCCGCTTCGGTATGTAGAAATCAAACCAAACTTTGAGTCCGTTGTCGTCGAGGAATGGGCCGAACGATTCCGAAACTGCTAATCCCGAGGCCCAGTGAGGAACTGAGTTACCAAGGAAACTGCTGCGAAACTCGGTTTCCCTTTTGAATACGATTGGGGCCGGGGCGCCTTCTGCCCGGCGCGGTTGCTCAAATAATTTATCAAGCTGGCTGAACTCGCCCGCTTCCTCATTTACGACTTCGAGATGTTGCGCGCCTTCGTGATGTAGACGATGCCCGAGGACGTTGAAATTTTCATTCGCAGAAAGCTCTGCTGCGAGGCTGCGCTGTAATCCTTTTAACTGCTCACTGCTAGTTCCCTTCGCCGGCCGCAGCCCACTAGTGAGTTGCTGAAGACGAGTACGAATGCTTTGAATATTCATATGTGTTTCTTCGGCTGACTGCGCGATTAAATGGGAGTACTAACCCGTAATCTGGAGCTGACTTCCAGAAAATAGTTACGGCGATACCGATGAAGCGAACTCCATCGGCAAAGTAATACTGTTTGTCGGGAGCTAGACCGAGAAGCTGCGTTTGCGGGATGCAGCCAGGTTGTGGGCCGAACTGGATCGCGCGAACTTTACGAAGGCAAGCTCGTGGGATTTCAGCGTGTAGGGGAACGGACGGACGATATTCCGACGTTGTGTAAAAGTCAACACTTTTTCCGGGCGTGTAAACCCCAGGTTTTTTAGCCTTGGCAATCGCCAGAGGCGCGCGAATCTGCCGTGTCAAAAAGCGAACAACTGAAGGTTACTGTGCCCAGCAAACTTCAGGAGATTAAGTTATGGCAAAAGTACTAGTGCTTTACTACAGCATGTATGGTCACGTAGAGACGATGGCGAATGCGATTGCCGCCGGTGCGCGGGAAGTGACGGGCACGGAGGTAGACATCAAGCGAGTACCGGAGCTCGTGCCCGAAGAAGTGGCTCGAAAAGCCGGCGCCAAACTGGAGCAGGAGGCGCCGATCGCGAAAGTCGACGAACTGCCAAATTACGATGCGATCATTTTTGGCACGCCCACGCGGTTCGGAAACATGTGTGCGCAGATGCGAAATTTTCTGGATCAGACCGGCGGGCTTTGGATGAACGGATCGCTCGTCGGCAAAGTGGGAAGTGTCTTCACTTCAACGGCGACGCAGCATGGTGGACAGGAAACTACAATCATTAGTTTCCATATCACGCTTTTGCATCAAGGCATGATCATTGTCGGCGTTCCTTATGCGGAGGCCCGGCTCATGAACATGACAGAGATTAGCGGCGGCTCGCCTTATGGCGCTTCTACTCTGGCAGGCACTGATGGTTCACGGATGCCTAGTGAGAACGAGTTGGGGATTGCGCGCTATCAGGGGAAACATGTGGCGGAAATCGCCGGCAAGTTGACCGCGAGATAGGCCACTTCACGAAAAAGGGGCCTGGCTTGATTGCCACGCCCCTTTCCTCGGTGATCTTTCACAACGCAAAATCTTTCCACCGTCGGAAAAGTTTTAGGCTTAGTTAGGCAGTTTAGCTAACTCCACTCCTCTGGCGATCGCGCGCGAGCGCACCAACGAGTAACCAGTGTCATCGAGCTGGTTCCAGGTGGTCAGCTTTTGGTAAAGCACTGCAGCAGGCTTGCCATTTCCCGCCGCCTCTTGCGCGACTGCCTGGTAATACCAGACGTATGGATCGTTGGGGTCTGCCTTAGCGAAATACTCTAGTGCCTTGGCGTAGTTCTTTTGTCCAAGCTCCAAAAATCCGGCCGTTTCGTTGTAGCCCCGCTCCTGATTCGAGTTCTTCCGCGACGAAAGGTATTGTCTAATCTCCTCTAACTGAATCTTCGCCTGGTCGAACTCCCGTCGGGCGATCAAGAGTCGGGCCTGGTTTTGCATCTTCCCGAAGCGTCTGTTCTCCCTGACTGTGGCCGATAGTGAAGAGTCGTCGCGGAGTTGGTCAGCCTTCGCGAACTGTTTGGCAGCCTCGTCCAGATTGTTTGACTCGGCGAGGATGTATCCGGCGGTGGTGTGAATGCCGATTAGCGCAGTGCTGTCGCCTGCTTTTTCTGCAATCTCGAACCGCTGCTGGTTTACCTCCAGAGCCTTGTCCATCTTGCCTTCGGTCACATAAGAGTTCAGCGTAGCCAGTAGGGCCAAGTCTCTCAACCCGTCGTCCGTCGCTTTGTCAAACATGAGTTTGAAGGATTCACGAGCTTTCGTGTAGTCACCTTTGTAGGCGTAGTTGTTTCCGATTCCCCTGTAGGAATTGATGAAGGTCGGATCGATGGCGAGCGCCCGGTTGTACTGCTTGATGGACTCGTCATATTCGCCGGTCTTCATTAAAAGTTCGGCATACGAATCGTACGGGTTCGGATTCTTTGGGATCAGCGTGATGTAGGTCTTAAAGGCACGTTCGGCGTCAGCGTACCTGCCAAGGCTAAGATTGGAGTAGCCGATGTTGTTGTAGGCGGGCGCATACTTCTCGTCCAGCTTAACGGATTCCGTGAAGTGATGCAGGGCAGTCGTGTCGTCGCCGATGGACCGGTAGTAAAAACCCATCTGCGAGTGCGCACGCTTGTCGGCTGGGTGTAACTTCAGAAGCTGTTCGAGGTGCATTTTCCGCCCTGGCGGATTGCCGTCAACCTGATCCTTGGCAGCGAGAATCCATTCCTTCTCCCCTGGCGAAACTTTCTCAATGAGGCTGGAAGCTTTTTCAACGTTTTTCCTAAATTCCTGATTAGTTCGTCCGGCAAATAAATACGCGAGTGCAAAGTTGGGATCTTTCTGAATAGCCTGCTCGAACAGGGTACCGGCATCCTGGAGATTCTCCGCCTTGTCACGACCCTGGATGAAGAGCGCGAGCGCTTCCTTCGAGGTCGTCAAGGGCATTTCCTTCTTTTGCGCGAAGAGTACAGCAGGCGCAATGAAAAGCATCAACAGAACAGTCAGTCCCGCGGATCGTATGCTGAAGTGGGCATAGCTAGTAGACATTCTTTAGCTCCTTTGGTGGTTGAGCTAAGACTTCAGATTGACTGGGGGATTCCAGAGAAACTGGGAAGGGAGTGAGCTCGAGCCTCGATTCGATGCGGACTGTAACACGCGGGGCCAGAACCACCTAACTCACAAACTCAAAACTAACAATCCTTCCTGCCTCCAAAATCAACGTCACGAGTAAAAACAATCACGACCAGAACTCGGGTTGACGCTAAGTCGACTTCACATGCTCCACCAGGGTTTTTGCGCCCAAGCATCGAACTACTTCGGATCAATACTCCGCAAAGGCGTCATCGGGATAACAATACAACCAACGTTCGCCTGGCTCTGCTGATGCGATGACCGGATGCTGAATGGCGAGAGCGTGTTTGGTCGCATGACGATTCGGCGAACTATCACAACAAAGTGTAGCGCCGCACGTCTGACAATTGCGCAGGTGCACCCAGGCTGCGCCAATCTTAACGCATTCCTCGCACACTCGGCGGCTCGCAAGTTTGATCTCCGTAATCGCTTCTATGTGTAAGCAACTTTCCGCAGCCATCACCTTTTGCTACTTTCTGTCTCTGAATCAATGAATTATACCCAGAAGTATTGCCTCGCAGTATTGCAGCTCGCCAGTCACGAGGATATTGCTGTTCGCACCGAGAAAAGTATCTCAATCACCGGTGGTGCCCTAGTTAGGTCTTTGTAAATTTTCGTCGATGGTACATGCGAATGGCGCTCGAACTTGGATAATATAGGTCAGGTTGAGTTTAAGTATTAGTTACACTACTTCAGCGCCCCAGCCTGAGTGAGTGCCCTGAAGGTCTGATGGTGTCCGCCTTCTGATGCCAGCATTAAGGCTGTCTTGCCCTCATCGTTTTTAGCATTAACGTCTGCTTTAGCGATCAGTAACGCGCTGACTACCTCATCGTGGCCAAACCTGGCAGCTTCGATTAGCGGAGTGTTGCCGTCCCCATCAATGCCGTTAACATCCGCGTTCTGAGATTGGAGCAAGGTTTTAACGGTGTCGGCATTTCCTGCCCTTGCAGCGCGCAACAGCGCATCAGTTTCCGGACTGCGAATAGTTTGTTTAGCGACGCTGCAGGCTGCCACTGCACAAAGCACAGCCAAGGCGATGGCAAGCAATGCACGATCCTGCGTTGAACATATCGATCTCAAGAAAGCATTCGAACAGTGCAAGCTCAGCATTACTCTTTTCTCCATTCTATTTCACTCCTCAAAACCTTTTGTATTTGAAGTGCTTCTGGTCCCCAGCGGAGTCGTAAGCGGCACTATCCAACGCGCGGGTAACAAAGGCACATGTTCTTTTGCCAGGTCTACGTTGGGATCGACTAACAGCTGCGGTTGGCGGCCGTTAAGAGAAACCATTACGCGAGCTCGCACTTCCACATTCTCGTGGCCTTCGCGCCTCTTCTCTTCCGCAAGATAGTGGGCAAAGAGCACGATCAGGTCCGGCTTCGTAATCATCTTCATCAACTGATGAGATTTTAGATAATCTTCCGGCTTGATGATCCAGGTTTGTCCACTTGGGGGATGTGTAACATTAAAGACTGCCTCGCCCTCCTTTGTTCGCAACTTCATATGCCACGAAAAATTATGTCCTTCTTCGGTCCAACTTACGTTGCCCGGATATAGGTAATGGCGCAGCGGGAAAAAAAGCTGGACAAGAAGGTAGGCTGCCAAAAGTCCAGCAACTAATTTTTTCGAGGTGGATAAGGACGGGCAACTGCTTCCTTCCGCAATTGTCTGAGGTATTACGGAGGCTTGCGACCGCTCCGCGTGGGCGCCCGGCTTTGCTGGCGGCATGAACGCTCGGGCGAAGCGTCGCATTAAATCAGGCGGAAAGAAAATTAAGAGAGCGCCCAGCATCAACCACGGAAAGATGCCGATATCGAATATCAAGGCGTTGATGAGATTGAAAACAACTGCCGCCGCGAACGCAAAGGGCCGCGTGCGTCGCCACAGGAGCAGCGGCATCACGAGTAGATCGAGCAGCAAACCGCCGATCACGAAACTGTAAACCAACCAGTCGGACGGCATTCTGATCAACGGACGTAACCATGTGCGCATCGGCTCTCCGCCATGTATCCAATCGCTGTTAAGCTTGGCAATTCCGCCGTAGAAATATGGGATGCCGACTTGAGCTCGTAACAGCCACAACGTCCACGCCGGAACTACGGTTGAGCGGATTTTCCGACGCAGCAACGCATCAATGGAAAATGCCCGTTCTGCCGGAAGGAAACACATCAGAAAACTGATCAGGCAGACTAGATAGAAGTGATTCAGATAACGCGCCTGGTCCAGCAGAAAAAAGTATGTGAAAGCAAGAAACAAGACCGGCGCGGCAATGCGGTAAAGGAAACCCAGCATCACACAAGCAGCCGCCAGACCGAGTACAAAAAAGTGAATGTACATCCCGCGCCCCGGCCAGGGCTGCACCCAACTGAACCCGTAGTAGGTAAAATTGACAGCAGGTTCAACGAAGTAACGCGCGATCCAGCCGTAAGTGAAGTAGCGATAGACTTCCCATAACAAGATGCCGCCGAAGAGGAAGCGGAAGAAAACCAGGAACGAAATATCGACTGGTACGAAGAGCGCCGCGCACAGCCGTTGTAAGAAAGTTGCTTTTACGCCGCTGGCAGCCACAACAAACGGCTCGGCGATTTGCACTTCTTGTATGGGAACTGTCTGCATCCTATCTTAGGTTCTGCGAGCCAACCTGCGAGCCGGGATAGCTAATAATGGCACCGACCCGAACGCCCCGCGACAGGGTTGAGGGAAACGCCAGTCTCGTCCCCTTCTTGCTGCTCGCGTCCGTAGGATTTCCAATTGCCCGGTCAGTGTAAAGGCGTCAGCCGTAAATTGGGAATGGTATAAGCGGAGGTAGCTGGTTTCTATAAGGCGACTTTTCAAGGATTGTTGTCCACGGAACCGCACCATCAGGGCAGATGCGCCACATTCAAGCGCGTCGGCGTGCTCGAAGCGATGCCCGCCCAGGCTGAAATGCCCCGATGCGCTACCCACAAAAACCAGCAAGGCCCGCGGATCCTTACAGACACGTGCTCAGTCAGATCTAGCCGTTCCGACTTTTACTTCTAGCGTCACGAAAGCATTTGCGCTATAGATGGGAACGACCAGAGCGAGTCTTGCGTCAATGCACGCTCCCTCGCAAGTTAACTACATAAAGCTTTACGAGCATGTCTCAGAGCATCTGCGGGATCTCGATTTTTTTTCCCGCCTTCAATGACGAAAGGACAATCGGCGGGCTCGTGTCGCAAGCGCTCAACCTGCTCCCGACATTCACCGACGACTACGAAGTGCTCGTCGTCAACGATGGAAGCACAGACTCGACGCAGGAAGTTCTGGAAGAGCTCGCGGGCAGGTCTGAACATCTGAAGCTAGTGAGACACGAGCGTAATCTTGGGTACGGGGTCGCGTTGCGCAGCGGGTTCAATCATGCAACGAAAGAGTTGATCTTTTACACGGACGGTGACGGGCAATATGATGTTCGCGAAATGGTGAACATGTTGCCGCTCATGACGAAGGATTGCGACGTGGTAAACGGCTATAAGATTAGCCGCTCAGACCCGGCGCACAGGAAAATCGCGGGCGCCATCTATAATCGGTTCGCGCGTCTGTTTTTTCGTCTCCCGATTCGGGACGTCGATTGTGACTTCCGGCTTATCAAGCGGAGTGCGATGCGTTGTATCGAACTGACCTCTTCGGACGGGGCTGTGTGCGTCGAGTTGATCTATAAACTGCGACGCAGCGGATCCGCATTTGCGGAGATGCCCGTGCATCACTACCCACGCGCGCACGGGCGTTCACAGTTTTTTACTCCGCTCCGTCTAGCCCGCACGGTGCGCGACTTCAGCGTGCTGTGGCTGCGGCTCGTCGCGTTGCAGCGGACGCGTTGAAAGCTGCTTATGGCAATCTCCGACATCGCAACCCGGTACCGCGGCCGCTCCGTGCTCATCACGGGCGGGCTGGGCTTTATCGGAAGCAATCTCGCCCGCCATCTCGCAATGCTCGATGATGTAAAGGTCATCATCCTCGATGCGCTCATCCCTGGCCAGGGTGGTAATCGTTTCAATTTGCGCGGGGTCGAAGGTCGCGTCGCAGTTCATCTCGGTAATATGGGTGACGACCACGTCGTCAATCACCTGGTTGCCGGTGTAGATTGCGTGTTCAACCTGGCTGGCCAGGCCAGCCACATGGAATCGCTATTACACCCGCAGCGCGATCTCGAGCTGAACTGCAGCGCACAGTTGACGCTCCTTGAGGCTTGCCGCAATTTTAATCCGCACGTGAAGATCGTTTTCACTTCGACACGTCAGGTGTATGGCCGTCCCGTTTATCTGCCCGCGGACGAGCACCACACGGCAGCGCCCGTCGACATCAACGGCATCCATAAACTAACAGCCGAGCAATACCATCTGCTCTATCACCGCCTCTACGGCACCCGCGCCGTCTGCCTGCGTCTTACAAATACTTACGGCCCGCGCCAACTGCTGAGCCACAACGCCCAAGGCTTCATCGGCTGGTTCGTGCGCCAGGCCATCCTAGGCGAAGTGATTGAGCTGTATGGTGCAGGCCTCCAGCGGCGTGACGTGAATTATGTCGACGACGTGATCGATGCGTTGTTGCTCGCGGGTGTGAGCGAACGCGCAGACGGCGAGATCTTCAACCTCGGCGGCGGCGATCCCGTAACCCTGGTTGACGTGGCCACGGAGTTGATCGCCCTGACCGGACGCGGCACCGTTCACACTGTTCCTTTTCCGCCGGAACAGAAGTTGATCGACATCGGCAACTGCTGGTTAAGCTGTCGCAAAATAGAGGCGGCACTTGGTTGGCGGCCGCACACTTCGTTGCGCGTTGGTCTCGCGCGCACGATCGAGTTCTACCGTCAACACATCACGCACTACCTGGAGCCGAATGCGGATCCCCTTCCTCGAACTGACGCGCCAACATCGAGAGCTTGAGCCGGAATTATCCGCCGCGCTGCGTCGCGTGCTCGATGGCGGGCGCGCCATACTCGGCCCGGAAGTTGCGGCTTTCGAAGTGGAGTGGGCTCAGTACTGTGCTGTTCCGGCCGCTGCTGGCGTCGGCACCGGCACTGATGCGCTCGCGCTTGCGCTCATCGCCTCCGGCGCGGTGCGCAAAGGGGCTGGCGACGAGGTCATCACCACCCCACTCACCGCTGGGTACACGGCGCTCTCCATCCTCAATGCGGGCGGCGTCCCCGTATTCGCTGATATAGACCCGCAGACCTACACGCTCGATCCGGTTTCGGTCGCGCGGATGATCACGCCGCGCACGCGCGCGGTAGTGCCCGTTCATCTCTACGGCCAGGTGTGCGACATGGAGGCGCTTTGCACCGTGGCTGCAGATCGCGGGCTCTGCGTGATCGAAGATGCGGCGCAGGCACACGGCGCTCGCCGCGACAGACGGCCCGCGGGCTCCTTCGGCGCGGCGGCTGCATTTAGTTTCTACCCGACGAAGAACCTCGGCGCGTTTGGCGATGGAGGCGCGGTCATCGCGCGCGACGCGGATCTAGTCGAGCGTGTGCGGCGATTGCGGGAGGGCGGGCACGAGGCCGCGACGGCCGAGGGTGTCGAGGGACGCAACTCGCGCTTAGACGAGCTGCAGGCTGCGCTGCTACGTGTGAAGCTAAGACACCTTGACAAGTGGAACGAGCAGCGCGGCTCTCTCGCGCGTTTCTACAACGAGGCACTTGCGAGTGTGCCTGGCCTGACCTTGCCAGACGCCCACCAGGGCCACGTGTATCACTTGTATGTCGTGCAGCACCCTCAGCGTGAGGCACTGCGTTCGTACCTCGCCGCACGTGACATCGAGACGCTCGTACACTATCCGGTGCTGCTCCACCAACAGCGCCTGTTCATATGCCCGGAACAGCGTGCTCTGCCCGTCGCCGAAGCGGTCGCGCCGAGACTACTTTCACTGCCACTGTATCCGCACTTGGAGACCTCTGAGGCACAAGCCGTCGTTGATGCAATCGTCGCGTTTGAATGAGACGAGATTCAGGTAGTGACTACCACGGATTATCAGTGGAGGGCGCGTCAATTAAAATTGAAATCGTTCGCAGGCCAATGGTAGTTCTACCAGTCAGCAGGCTTCTGTGCTACGCAGATCACAGATAGTCCGGCAGGCAGATTCAGCCGTGCAGCGCGGAGCCAGCTCGCTTCCGCATTCAGTACCGATCGAAGCGCGCTGTTCAACCATCGTAACCCAGGTGTGAGCGGCTTCACGTCAGAGCCGCGGTCGACCAGCCCGACGGGCTTGAGTACGAGACGGCGGGCGGCTGCCACAGGAAGCAGCATGCTGTTGGCATAAGTGGCGCGCAGCAAACTGAAGCCGGCGTGTCGAAGCAAACTCTCCAGCGCACCGATGCTGTAGCGGCTCTTTGTGCCAAGAGCCTCGTCGTGGCCGCTCCGCATCCACTCGTACGCCGCCGTTCGCACAAAGACGATGCCGCCCGGACGCAGCACGCGGAACATCTCGCTGGCGACGGCCTCGTTAGCCGCACCCGATATTTGTGCCAACACGTCGAAGCTAGTCAGAAGATCGAAACGCGCGGCGGCGAAGGGCAGTTCTGCCACCGACGCACGCAACAGGAGTCGGTGGTCCCGCGCGCGGCAGAAGCGTAGCGCGTCAGTACTGACGTCTATGCCAAAGACGCGTCCGTGGCCGGCATAGCGACGTAGCCACCCAAGATTGCTGCCTGTTCCGCAGCCCGCGTCGAGGATCACGCGGTCGGGACCGGGCGGGCAGCACGCATCGAGTACGGCGGCCGTCACCTCGCGCATTCCCGCAAACCACCAGAAGTTTTCTTCCAGCGCGTACAGGTATTCGTATTCTTCGGACTGCATGTTCAGCTACGAAACGCGGCAGCGCCCGGTGCTGGGTGATGTTCGTTTACTTCGCATGTTGCTAGTCTCGCTGTTTCTCAACCCAGGTACCGAGAGTGTATGTCATGTCAATACGAAGCGTTTGTAGAGCCTTACCCTCGTTCCCGGCGATCTGGTAAATGAGGATGGGCGATCCGGTTTCGTTCGGCACGACTGAAGAAAGTCGCCATCGTTCGGGGTAGCGGATTGCAGTCTGACTGAGCACGTTCTCATGCTCACCACAACCGCCCTTTCGGCATTGCTCTATGACGACCATCGCGATCGGAATCGAATCGAGGAGTGTCATTATTTCTTCGGGGCTTCGATAGTTCAGCCGGTATTCGTCTCCCATAAGAGTCTGCGTTGCTAACACCTTGCTGGCCCGTACTACATAATGGTCCGGCCGGCGGTCATGCATAACAAATTCCGCAGTGAGCATGCCCTCTCCTACTGGATCGGCTGAGACAAGTACTGCCCCATTTTTCGGCAGACCGCAACTGAGAACTGCTTCTGCGGCACTTACATACGCTCTGGTCTTCTTCGCGGGGACGGAAAACGTCGACGCTGCATGCGCTGCGGCGACAACCAACAAAGCAACTGCCGCCAGAGCTGGTCTAATACTTAAGACGGAGTGGATGTACCGGACTGCTGGCCACGAGAGTAAGATTAGCGCAGGTGCGGCAGGTAGGAGATACCGTGGTGGGTAAAGTGGGTAGATCGCACCATGAAAGATGAATACTGCCACGACCATCGCAGCCGCCACAATATACAGCGATCGGTCCTTGCAGTCGGCTCTGACCGATCGACTGCCACGGTTCGTACTCACTAAAATGCTGCCGATCACGGCAAGCACAAACACTACCGGCCCAGCGACAAGCACAATGCCTTTTGCAGTCGCGGCGAGGTTCGCTGCCACTGACGGCGAGCTGCTACCCGGCTGCGCCGCGTATAGCACGAGATGACGCATAATGAAATACCAAGGTCCGGCAATGACGACGACAACTGCCGCCGGAAGCCAGAAGCTTTTGGACCGCCACAAGTAATGTCTTCCGGCAATAACAACGCATAAGGGCGGGAGCAGTGCGAGTGCGAACGCGTTGTACTTAACAAGCAGTGACGCTACCACCCATAGACCAAATATAAATGCATCTGCAGTTCTTTCGCTCTTGAGATAACGAGCGTATGCACCCATCGCAAAGAGCATCATTAACGCGACTGGTATGTCGAGCATCACTGCTGATGTGCTCAACTGCGTGGTTGGCAGAAGAACAAGCAGGAATGCCGATATACTTGCGCCGGTCGTTCCGAGCAGCGTCCGGCTGATCCGATAAAAGAAGAATGCCCAGATAGCGGTGAGTGCAGCGAGCATGAACATTATTGA
>JBPCMI010000084.1:0-11247 GCA_051002415.1 Pyrinomonadaceae bacterium | reverse complement strand
GTGAAGGTGATTATCCGCGATAGCCAATTCACGGAGCGGGCGACTGCCGTGGGCCAACGACTCAAACAATGATCGACGAGCGAAACGGGAACGACTTCAGAAGTGGACCCCCGCCCTCTTGTTCTCGCGACTGAAAACAAGGTTGCCGTTATCCTTCCGACATTCACTTCGCACGCAGTCTTTTGGGCCCCTCATTTCGACTTCCTGCACCTCGCTACCGGCGAAAGTCGCGCGCGCTTTTACCAATACCTTTATTACACGGGCGTAGATGGCCAGAAGTTCAAGCAGGAGCTAAGCAAACAGAGCAGCACTTATGCAGCCGCAACCTTTGGGCACGAGCGAGTGATCCCGGATCTGGCTGTCCACATAACTCCGATTTCCGCTGCTGAAATTGCCGAGAAGGTCGTTGAGTACGAGACCTATCGCGACACCTTCACGCGGGAGCTCGCAGCGCAACACGTCATCTCTTATCTAATCGTTCCGGCGGCTAAAGAACCGGATCTCTCGAATCTGGATCGTTGGTATGAGCGAGATGGTGGGGAGTTAGTGGGTGACTACCGACTTTATCGGGTATGGTTGCGACCGTAGTAGACAGGTTTGCGGAAGCAGACGGTAGGGGGCGGGTCAAACAAATCATTTGCCATTTTCCATTTCTCATTTTTCATTTGTCATCATTAATGTTTAAGTCGCAGCCCGAAGTTAACGCAGAGACACAAAGACGCAGAGCCGCAAAGAAAAACAAGAGAGCTATCTATCCCGATTATTCTCGAATTTAGAACAACATTAATGGAGTGGAAACCTTTGCGCCTCCGCGTCTTTGCGACTCTGCGCTTGAAGTATTCCCAATGACAAATGGGAAATGAAAAATGATATATGGAAAATGTTTTCGTTCAGTCTACTTACCCGTCAAAAACTCCACGAGCGCGGCGTTAACATCCTCAGCAGCCTCGTTCTGAATCCAGTGGCCACTCTCGGAAATCCGCAGCTCCCGGTAAGGCGCCACAATAAATCGCGCAATGCCCTCGACGGTTTGCGGCAAGATCGCAGAATCCTGTTCCCCAAAAATAAAAAGCGTAGGGACGCGGATGCGATTGTCCCTCCCCGCCTTAGGACCTTTAGCGGATGAGGACCGGCGCATCAGTCTAACCACATTTGCGCGATAGTAATTAACGGCAGCCGTTAACGCGCCAGGTTTCTGAAGCGCTTCCCGATAAGCTGCAATATCAGCATTCGAAAATGTGGCAGGCCGCGACATCTGCTGCTTGAAGATCTTATCTAATGCTGCAAAGCCGTTGCGGCTGATCAGCCACTCAGGAAGCCGGGGAACCTGGAAAAGGAACATGTACCAACTGCGCATTAGTTGGCGGACGCCCATGTTCGCACGCCAAGCCGCCGCCGGAGGCACTTGCATAACCGCGAGCTTCGAAACGCGGTCTGCATGTTTTTGCGCTACGGCCCACGTAATACTTGCGCCCCAGTCGTGTCCCACAAGTGCGGCTTTGGAAGCGCCGAAGTGATCCAGCAACCCGATCACATCTTCGGCAAGCACCTCGAGCCGGTAGTCTGCGACGTTAAGTGGTTTATCGCTCAGGTTGTAACCGCGGAGGTCGGGCGCAACTACGTGGAAATGAGGAGCGAGCGCTTTTAGCTGGTGACGCCACGAGTACCAAAACTCAGGAAAGCCGTGAAGGAGAATGACCAGCTCTCCGCTACCCGACTCAGCGTAGTGGAGGTTGACTCCGTTGACTCGGGCATAGCCGTGAGTGATGGGAGAACTTTCCATATATGGTGAGGAGTCAGTGGTTAGTTGTCAGTTGTCAGTGGCCAGTTGTCAGTTAGGTACCTTAGACTTGGACTTCGAGCTTCTCTTACCGATGGCTTCTGCCAACTGACCACTGCCCACGGACTAACCTAACTCCAACCTGTGTGCCTCGTCATCAGCGATATCAATCTTCATCCGCAGCAGAGCCGTCGAAAACGTTTTTCCCTGCGCGTCCGTCATCAATGAAAGCGTGCCGCCGCCTCCGAGACTTTCATGCAACAGAAAATTTAACGCGCCGAGATTTGGTAACTCGAACCGCTCGACACTTCCTTTGACGATCCCTGCGAAGTGTTGCTTTACCCGCGCCGCTGTTACTTCACGAACCAGGATCGGATAGAACTCGTCGCGCAGGGCGATCAGACCGACATTCGCCGTGTCGCCTTTGTCGCCCGAGCGGGCGTGGGCAAGTTGTGTTAGTTGGATGTTCATCGATCAGAAAAAGCGTATTTTCCATTTCTCATTTTTCATTTTCCATTTCTCATTTCAAAACTTCGCAGCTATTAGTTCTGAAGACGACCTAAATCCACCACAAAGATGACAATGAGAATCGAGAAATGGCATACGGCAAATGGGGTTTTCATAAGTCTTGGTCCAAGTTCGAGTGTCCAATATCCAAAGTCCAACGTCCGCGAAGTGGTCCTGAGCCGACGCCTTGAACTGAAACTATTCCGAACTTTCGACATTGGGCTTTGGACGTTGGACAAAGGTTACGCCTCGACGATCTCAACTCGGGGCGTGATCTCGCTCTTCGGCATGAGCGCCGGCCAATACGCAACAATCTCTTCCACCTTCGGCCGCCCGCCTGCAAAGCCGGTTACACCCGGCGGCCCCGTCAACACGAGGGGCGCAATCTCCTTCGTGAACCGCTCGACAGCAGCCCGGTCCTCACCGCGCACGCCGACGCGCAGTTGCACTTCGGGTAGGTCAGGCGATGGTCGCCCGGCAAGTGGGCCGTGCGTCGCGTTGACGCCGACAAACTCTGTAAGAATTTGGTCGAACTTTAGCCCTAGCCGATCGAGTCGCGCTCGCAGTATTCGGTCGGCGGCCTGTGCTTTGTCATAGGCCTCGGGCCATGAGTAAGCGAGGGTGCCGACAGCTTTATAGCCCGCTGAATAACTTATCGACACTTTGAAGGTGTCTGTCGCGGGCCGTCCTTCGATTCCAAAGACGCGGACGCGATCACGGCCCTCGTATTCGAGCCGAACGGTCGTGAAATCGGCGACGCAATCCGGCGTGATGTACGCGTGCGGATCTCCCATTTCATAAACCAGCTGTTCCTTAACGGAAGGAATAATTACCCACCCACCTGTGCGTTCATGTTTTGTAATGATGAAAGTGCCATCCGGCGAAGCTTCTACTATTGGAAAACCGACGCCGGCAAGGTTTGGTACGCTGCGCCACTCGTACTGACAGTTTCCCCCAGAACACTGCGCGCCACATTCAATGATGTGACCCGCGATAGTGCCCGCCGCGATCTTGTTCCAATCGTTGGGAGCCCAGCCAAACTCGTGCATCAGGGGCGCAAGCGTCAGGCCCGTGTCGGTTGCGCGGCCCGTGATGACAATCTGCGCGCCACGATTAAGAGCTTCCAACATCGGCCCCGCCCCCAGGTAAACGTTAGCGCTTTGGATTCGGTCGCGAACCTGAGAAAGCGGTTCGTTCGTGTCCATGTTGCGCAACTCCATCCCTTTGTCCAGCAACTCATCGATGCGCGGCATGATGTCATCACCGGTTACAATGCCAATCTTAACTTTGCCGGCTAAACCTAATTCACGCGCGACTTCCCGCACGGCGTTCGCACAACCTTCAACATTCACTCCGCCGGCATTAGCCGTCACTCGAATGTTGCGCTCCACACAAGCCGGGAGGATCTGCTTCATCAATGGAATGAAATCCCTCGCGTAGCCCGCGGCAGGGTCTCGCGAACGCTGCTTCTGCAGGATCGACATTGTTACCTCAGCGAGGTAGTCGAGCATCAGGTAATCAATGGGACCGCCTTCAACCTGACGCACGGGTGCATCAAGCAAGTCGCCCCAAAAACCCTGGCCAGCAGCAATACGTACTTTGTCTTTCATAAATGACTTCTAATTCTAAGTCTCGATCTTTGAACTTGGTGCTTTAAACTTTGTGCTTTGTTCTCAGTGAGATCCGCGAGCTTCTTTCGTTGGATGTGTAAAGATCAGAAAGCGAACAAAGATCAAAGATCAAAGCTCAAAGTTCATAAAAACAATGCCTTAGACGAACCGATTACCATTGGTGCGGCAAAACAAACTGCCCAATGTGTGCTCCGCTATAATTCAAACCAACGCGTAAAGCCAGTTCCAGGGCATCGCGAGTGGACTCAGGTGTGATCACCGCATCAACAAACCCCCGCGCCGCCGCATACTTCGCATCAAGCTCAGTTTCATAAGTCTCACGTACAGCATCCATCTCCGCGATCAGTTGCTCGCTCGGTCCCAGATCGTTTCGTTTCAGCTTCTCTAGTTGACTGCCAAAGACAGCCTGGACCGCGGAGTCGCCTTCCATCACCCCCATGCGTCCAGTGGGCCAGCTGAAAATAAAGTCTGGATCAAAACCCTGTCCGGCCATCGCGTAGTAACCCGCGCCGGAAGCATGATTCACAGTCAGCACTATCTTCGGGACTAACGCCGTGGCCATCGCTTCGACGAAGCGGGCGCCGGCGCGAATGATTCCTGAGTGTTCAGCTTCGGGTCCGACCATGAATCCGGAAACATCTTGAATGAACAACAGGGGCGTTTGGCGTCGGTTACAGGTTTCAATGAAGAACGCTACTTTTTCGGCGGACTCCTTATAGACAATGCCGCCGAAACGCGGCGGCCCGCCTCCTGGAGCGCGAATCATGCCGCGATTGTTGGCAATGATTCCCACCTGAATGCCCCGGATGCGCGCGTGCCCCGTGATCATCTCCTTTGCGTAGTCCGCCTGAAACTCATCCAGATGGCCGGCGTCGAGCAAACAATCGAGCAAATGGCGAATGTTGTAAGGCTGCTTATGATCTTCAGGAATTATTCCGTACAACTCCTCAGCCGGTCTTGCAGCGTCACCGCTCGGAAGAATCACGACCGGGCTTGGAGGATTCAAAGCGAGCTCAGAAACGAACTCGCGAATTTTCGCGATGCATTCTTCATCATTCTTTACGCGATAGTGCGCGACACCGGAGATTTCATTATGAGCACGAGCACCGCCTAAGGTTTCGTTGTCGATCGTTTGGCCGGTAGCACCTTTAACCAGGTTCGCCCCGCCCAGGCCCATAAATGACGTCCCCTCTACCATCACGATCACATCAGATAAAGCCGGCAAGTACGCGCCGCCGGCAATGCACGGTCCCATCACCGCCGAAATTTGCGGAATCTTGAGATAGCGGCGCATGAGGGAGTTGTAATAGAAAATACGCGATGCACCGTACTGACCGGGAAACACGCCGCCCTGGTAGGGAAGGTTCACGCCAGCTGAGTCGACTAGGTAAATGATCGGGACGTGAGAGCGCATGGCGATCTCTTGCGCCCGCAGAATCTTCTTGATCGTTTCCGGCCACCACGAACCTGCTTTCACCGTCGCATCATTGGCGACGACGACAACCTCTCGGTCCTCAACTCGTCCTACCGTAGTAACAACACCGGCGCCCGGAGCCGTGGCGTCATATTGATCATGAGCGACGAGCAAGCCGATTTCCTGGGCAAACGAACCTTTGTCGAGCAGGAGTGCAATGCGCTCGCGCGCGGTAAGTTTGCCTTGCTGATGTTGCTTCTCGATCTTCTCAAGACCACCACCAAGCCGCAGCCGCTCCTCGAGCTCAAGCAACTCTCTAGTTAACTCCTGCAGACGCTGATTTGATTGTTTGGGAGTGGGTGGCGGAGCGGAGCGCTTCATGATTTGAAAGATTAACCGGCGGAGTCAAAGTAACATGAGCAGAGAGAGAGTGACAATTTCAGGAAAGACGTAGCAGCCGGTGCGGGGGTCGGCCCCAACACATTTTCCATTTGTCATTTTCCATTTGTCATTTACCATTTTTCATTTTCCATTCGTACCCGAGACGGCAAGATTAAGCACAGAGCCACCAAGACGCACGCTGCAAAGAGAAATTGACGTTAAACCCTCGCATAGCTGTTCTGGGTTTCTCTCCGGCTCTGCGTCTTTGTGGCTTTGCGTTAACTCGGGCTGCGATTAACCACTAATGCAAAATGAAAAATAGTAAATGACAAATGGAACTTTTTTCAAACTTGCATCCCGGCTGGTCCTTCAACACCCATGGTCGTGCCTTGGTTGCCGTTTTAATCACCCTGTTTTACGATTCCTCTATGCGCCCGCAACCAAACGAAGCCGCTTCTTACTATTACGGCTACATCAACCAAGTCACTGACGACGATGTCGTCCCCGTCCTTCAACGCCAGCTTGATGAAACCGTGACGTTTCTTGGCGACATATCTGAGGAGCAATCATTGCATCGTTATGCGCCCGGCAAGTGGTCGATGCGAGAGCTGCTTAATCACGTCAACGACTCTGAGCGCGTTTTTCTATTTCGCGCGCTCTGGTTCGCCCGCGGTTTCGCCGAGGATCTTCCTGGTTACGATCAGGAAATTGGCGTCGCGGGGGGGCGAGCCGATGAGTTTGATTGGGGAAATCACATCGCGGAATTTCGCGCTGTGCGGCAGGCAACTCTTGCCTTCTTTTATAACCTGCCGGCGGAAAATCTCGATGCTGCGCAGGAAGTCTGGAATCGCACCGGCATCGCGAGCGGTAATCCCTTTACAGTGCGCGCGCTGGCCTACATCATCGCTGGCCATTCAGCGCATCACATCGCGATTCTGAAAGAGCGCTACCTCTAACGAACGCATGCCCATTTTCAGCCTCCGGATAAGAGTTTCCGTTTTTGCGCTCGTACTTGTCAGTCTATTAGCACCGCACTCCAGTTACGCGCAGCGACCCGCTGAAACAAAGTCTTCGCCCGCACGTCCTCGCCTGGTCCTGTTAATCGTTGCCGATCAGTTTCGTTACGACTATCTGGATCGCTTTGGCGATCTCTTTGGAGAAAGAGGTCTTAAACGATTAATGCGAGAAGGCGCCTCGTGGGTCGATGCGAACTACGATCATGTTCCCACCTACACCGCGCCCGGCCACGCGACAATGTTGACCGGGGCGTATCCCGCCGCCAACGGAATAGTGGGCAACGACTGGCCTGATCGCGAAAGCGGCAAGAAAGTCAGCAGCGTTTCTGACGACACTACCGTGGTGCTTGGCGGATCTCAAACAGAAGCTGGTGCCAGCCCGCGACGCATGTTGGCCTCTACGCTCGGCGACGAGTTGCGGCTAAATACTAATGATCGCTCGAAGGTAATCGGCATTGCCCTCAAGGATCGGGCGGCGATTTTACTCGCCGGGCGGCACGGGAACGCCGCCTATTGGTATAGCCCCCAATCAGGTTGCATGGTTTCTTCGGATTACTATTTCAAACAATTGCCCGCTTGGGTGGCAAAGTTCAACTCGCAACGCCCGGCCGATAAGTTTTTCAGAGCAAAGTGGGAACGCCTTTTACCGCTCCAGGAATATGAAAAACGCGCAGGTGCAGATGCTCCGCTGTGGGAAGACATCGGCAAAGTTATGGGCGAGACAAACACATTCCCTCATACGATTACAGGAGGAGCTTCCCAGCCTGGGCGGGAATTTTATGATGAGGTCCAGTTTTCTCCGTTTGGGAACGACATTGAACTCTCATTCGCCAGGCAGGCTATCGAAGCGGAGGGCCTCGGAAAAGATGAAGACACAGACGTGTTAAGCATCAGCTTTGACGCAAATGACTATGTCGGACACCGTTACGGCCCCTACAGTCAGGAGGTTATGGACATCACCTTGCGATTTGATCAGCAGGTTGCGGAGTTGCTGAATTTTGTAGACTCACGCATCGGCCTTAGTAATACCGTCGTAGTGTTCACCGCCGATCATGGAGTTGCGCCTGGGCCCAAACACGTCATTGCCGCAGGACTTGCGGCTGGACGTCTTGACTACACGGAAGTCCAGCGTCGAGTCCGTGCCGCAATCAGTGCTCGTTACAATCCTCAAGCCAAGACACCCGATCCGACTGCGGATTATCTTTACCGTTATGACGACGCGGGTAAACCCACCGACGCCATCGTTAACAACAACATATATTTCAATTTGGAGGCTCTGAAGCGTGACGGAGTGGCAGAGGAAGAGATTGAACGTGTTGCTGGTGAGGCAGCGTTAACGGTTCCCGGTGTCGCGCGCTATTTTACGCGCGCGCAACTCCTGCGGGGTGGCGCGCTTGCCAGTAGCGCAAATAGCTCTTCAGTGGATCCTGTCGCCCGACGGGTACAACACGGATTCTTCGCGCGCCGCAGCGGAAATGTGATTTTTCTGCTGGAACCGTTTACTTATGCGACAACCGCCATAAATGCCACGCACGGCAGTCCTTATACTTACGACACACACGTTCCCTTAATTATTAGAGGCGACGGCGTAGCCAGCGGCAGGTACTTTCAGCCCGCAACTCCCGCTGATATCGCCCCGACTCTCGCCGCAATCCTGAGAATTCAAGCTCCGAGCAACGTCACCGGGAGGATTCTCACGGAGGCATTGGGCGGAAAATAGTAGAAAAGGTTCGGATTAGCAGCCGAAATCTTTTTTGTTGTCTCGCCCCGGCCAAACGGTATATCCTCAAAACTGCGGTATTTCTCACACCCCCGACCCGACCTAATTACCGCGCCCCAACGACAAGCTATCCGGGAGACTGAAATGAAGCGGTGCCCGCAGTGTGAATTCATCTATGAGGACGAGCAGACCCGTTGCGACATGGATGGAATTGATCTCGTTCTTGATAATCCGACGCCTTCCGTCACCTCGCCCAAACCGCCACCCCGCGCCAAACGAAACACTTCGCGACGCTCCGTGCTCTCGGTGTGTGGAGTCGTGCTGGGCGTGTTAATTTTCGCGGTTGGTTTTGCATCGCTGGAGCGAGCCGTTAGTGTCAGCTCAGAACAGGCTTCGCCTTCCCAAGCTGCCGTTAGTCAGACGGCGCCCCAGGAAGAGATGGCTAACCGTCCGCCAAAGACTGCGGTTGAACCGGTTGAGCCGGTTGCACAGAAGGGGCCGGTTGCTGAAGATCCAGCGGTTACGATGGTTAGTAATACGGCGAAGGCCTCTCACATAGCTGCCCGGGAACCTGCTCGAGAACTAGCTTCAAAACCTGCCGCCGAACCACTGCAACAGAACTCCCTGGGAACACGGGGTGTGGTTCTGGGAAGCTTGCCGAGACAGAATCGGATTGACGCAGCTCGATCTCAACCGGGAATGATCCGTTCAAACACCTCGCCCCCTGCCGCCAAAAAAGATTCTAAAGTTGTCTCAATGGTAAAGAAGACAGGGCGCTTCTTTAAAAAAGCCTTTTAACTGTAGTTTCTTTCCTGACAAAAACAGATCAACTGTGGTGTTTACGGTTTAGAAAAACCTGGGAGGAGTCTGTCCGCCCGCCTCGCGCACGCTAGTAGGAATGGAACTCATAGGCCAGATCTTTTACGGTTGGTTAGATCGGCGTCCCTAGTCCTGATGGATGGCCGCGATACTACTCACTACCCGAAACCCGACGCGTGATACCCGTCACCCAGTACCACACCCGAATGTTATTCGACTACGCTCTTATTCAGGCGTCCAAAATACCAAACATCGTTTCCGGCTGAACCGCTGCCGTCGGGCTTACCGTAGTACGCCATGATCGCGGCGCCGTCGCTGAGCTCCGCGAACATCTCCGGAGTGAGTGTCAGCGTCAGGGTTCGTCCCGTAAAATCCCCAGCCAACTCATCAACAAACAAGCGCCTCCCGACCTGAAGATGCAAAGCACCGTCGCGCGCCGGGAACGGCCGACTCGTTCGCAGCTGCATCTGAACCAAAGGCTGCCGCCGCCCCCCAATAACTCGCGCCGAGTTCTTGATTGCTACAACTTCATTCCCTTCTTCGCTTAGTGCTAATTCGCCGCCGGAAGATCGCGACTGATAAACCAGTCGCTCCGGAAATGACTGGAAACGACTTGCGGCAAGATTAGATACAGCAACCTCGGCACCATTCCGTAAAACTGCTTCGTCGAAAATCAAAGCACCCGACGTCGTTCCGCTGCTAAAGACTGGCACAGCAATGTCGTCGATCCAGATCAAATCAATCGGATTTCCAAATGCCGCGACTTTCTCGGGCGCTAATAGAATCCGAAACGCATTCCGCACCGTTTTCCGTTTTCCGGGTAGCTCCAATTCTCTTGGTTCAGGCAGTGTTACTTCAGTGAGCGTGTACCCGCTTGTCGTCGATAACAATCTGCCAGACGCGGTCTGCAGGGTCGTCGCCAATTTGGTGTCGATGCCGCGCAGTCTACCTCGTGGCCGACGGTTGGCCCGCGTGATCGTGTAACTGAAAGCTGCCGGGGCGCCAAACGGGTATGCGGTCTGGACTGTGACCAGGGCCGGCACGCTTTGAACTGACATAAGCCCGTAACCCTGCTGTTCAACCGGCACAAGGGGAAACTCAAACACCCCCGTCATGAATGCCGAAACTTGCTTCGCGTAGAGCGGACGATCGTCACCATCTAAGAATGTCAGGTTGAGAAGCCCGCCGTTATTGCGTCCATTGGACCAACGCAGCGTTAGCGCAATTGCCTGGCAATCTCCAAGAGTAATAGGGATCTCAAAAGTTTCGCCCACATGGCGGAATAGATGAGAGCCCGAAGTTTGCGGCGCCGGGTCCGGGCACTCCTGCGCTGTCGCGATTTCAGTTAGGGATTGGGACCATCCCAAAACCACAACGAAGCAAAATGCGATGCGCATCTGCCGGTTACTTCTCGCGTTCATGTCGAAACCTCCTGACAACGAGACTAGCAAGCGTGTTAACCGAGTGAATGGGGCTGCCTAGTTGGAGTCTGTGAGGTTGTTCGGCTAGGTAATACTAGCGGGGCAGTTTCATACTACCTACAGCGTCGGCCTGGGTGCAAGAGTTTCCGTCGTTGGAGTGCCGTGGTCGGGGCAGCGCCACACCGTCTGAATCACTGATTGGTTGCCAAGTTCAAAGCGCCGTCGCCGTTTCATGCCGGCGGCGCACTCTAAGATGATGAAAAACCCGATGTAAGACACAAGCGGCCGAGCCGGCATACGGAATCAATACAGCGAAGCCCGCCCGTCCTGCCGTTACCTTCGACTGTAAGAGGGATCGTCCATTCGGGACCTGGTCCTCGTGGCCCCCCGATTGCCAACAGCATGGCCAACCAGTTCACCGTTCAGAACATTGAGAGGGATCAATCGATGCATCGTAAGTTATCGTTCGCCGTTTTATTCACTTGTCTGCTGGCGCTAGTTGCTTTGCCAACAACAGCTCAGAAAAAGACTAATGAAGCGTGTTTCACGGCCGGGGAG
>JBPCMI010000083.1:0-5045 GCA_051002415.1 Pyrinomonadaceae bacterium | reverse complement strand
GTCCAGAAGAGTTGCCGGGTAATCGCATGGTCTTTATAGTAAATTAGAATTCGAGGTTTCAATGCGAGGCCTCCAAGCAGCCTTATCGCAATGATTGTTCCGCGTGCTTGTTGAGGACGGAGGTTTTCGCGAGCTGAACCGGAGACTTGGAAAGGAGGAAGTGCAGGGAACCTTTCCTGTCCGCTATCGAATACGAATCAGGACTTAGCTGTCAGCAAAAGTAGACGCAAGGCATTGGCGATTGGCGATTGCCGATTGGTGTGTGGCCAACGAGGCCAGTTTCCGACTTGTGTGGGCTGCTTAGGAAGGCTCAGCGTTGTTGCGAATTTCCGGTTGCTGATGGTCGCCTGGTTCTGGATTAAAAGACCATTCGGCAATTGGCAATCGGCAATCGCCAATGGATCTAGGGCTTTTCGGGAGGAAAGTCGCTGTCGTCGATTTCGTCGATTACTTTTAGCTCAGCACCAAACTTTTGATAGCCGCGAAACCGGATTTCATTGCGGCTCTGGAGCGGCTGACCCTTGTTCACTGTGGTCAGCAATATTTCCGAACGGACAGGAAGCACGAATTTGCCCTCGCCAATCGTCACCCAATCGTAATCGATCAAGCTGCTGGCAGCCGTAATCGGAAAGTCAGAAGGAATCTCGGTAGCGATCTGTTCAAAGCGAAGGACGCGATTGCTTTCACGATCAATCCACATCCGTCCGCGCGACCCGACATCGGCTGTGCGCGTGCGATCCGCAGTCAGGGTCAGCTTCGAGTTAGGTCGCTTAACTTCATATTCAAAGACAACCGTCCGGTGCTCGCGCAACAGGTCTGTGTCCACCGCTTTGAAAGTTGTTTGTGAGTCTGCTCGGAAGAGGTCGGCTAACGCAGAGATGTATTCCACTCCGCTTGAACTAGCGCCTCCCACGTACTTGCTGTAATTTTTACTCTCTTGCACTTCCGGTCCCAGGGGCATTCCATTAACTGAAAGTACTTTGTATTCCTCGCCGACGTTGGCGCGGTAACTGACGGCGATGGCAAGGTTGTCCTGAGGTAACCAGTTGTTGGTCTTGCCGTATGCAATCGTGCGCCTGATCAATTGCTTCACGATGAAGTCTGGCATCGCCTCTGCCGCAGCAAGCGTTGCGACCCGGGCCCGATCCAGAAGCTGGTTTGCTTCGGAGATAGGAGGCAGTGTCGAGGCCTCAGGACTCAAGCGCCGCCGGTTAGCTTCTTCAAGCGTGCGGCGCAGTATCGGATCGTTGCCGCTCTTGGTTGCGACCAGGGACCGCAATCCGGATGTTAAAGGAAAATCGATCCCCCGAGTGCGAATTTCCTCGACGATCGCATCGCGCCTTTCGGGATGACGCGGTAGTTCGTAGAGCCGGCTCACGACTTCTTTGCTGCTCAGTGGTTTGTTCGATGACTGGGCGAAGCAGGTAAGAACCATTGCTGCGTTAATCAGTGCGAGCAACCCAAGTCTAATGGAAACATGCTTCATGATTTTAGTGCGGCAAACTGCGAAGCAGTTTTTCACGGATAGTTGTCGTTCCCGGTGGATCATTAGGCGTTACGCCAATCATTCCTACAATCACCTCTTCGGAGAATATTGACAACGTTATTTCCAAACTAGTCACTTCATTATTTGAGATCTTAAAATCTTTAATCCGATGCTTGCTGAAACCCGGCGACTCAATTTGTATTGAGTACTCGCCGGTGGCCATTCCCACAAATTGAAATCTACCCTCTTCCGAGGAAATCATTTTCTGGGTTTCTTTAGTTTTCAGATTTCGCAAGGTAACGGTTGCTCCGACAATAACGGCGCACATTGGATCAAGCACCTTCCCGGTCAGTATAGTTTCACCTGAACTCGAAACCATATTCTGATGCGTGATTCGTGTTTGAGCCGTACAGTCTTTCTTCGACTTAACCGTCTGTCCTGTGACAACTGCTGTAAAAGTTCCGAGCAACGCAAAAACCTCCGCGGCGGTGCGAGACATTCTTCTTCGCAGCGCCTGCAAACCCACTGGACAGTCTTTCGTAGTTACAGTTCCATCGCTGCGACGGTAGAGCCGCGCACACAACCTTCCTTCGGTCGAAGCAAGCAACGCTTCCGCATCAGCTTTACTCAGCGAGGAAAGATTATAGACGTTGAGCCGGCAGTAATTGCAAAACCTGATGCCGTCATCGCCAACCATCTGTTCCCAGGTGATCGGGCAGGGCGAAGCGATTCTGATCCGGTCGAGTTGGCTACTCATATTGTGGTTTGGCGCTGAAATTCTGCTGACGGGGTTTCGATGAAATCGGGTGGGAATAGTTGTCTCCTGGCGAAAACTAGGGGCGACAACAACACTCGGCAATTGCCTGCGCGAGGATAGTGACACAGCTTTCCAGTTCCGAAATCGGAACAAACTCCCCAGTGCGATGAGCCACGCGGATGTTTCCTGGCCCAAACACCACAGCCTCGGCGCCCAATTCCATCATCTGCGCAGCCTCCGTTCCGAATGCAACAGTGCCCGCTTTTTTACCGGAGAGCCGCTCCATCAAGTGCACTAATTCTGATTGAGGATCGTTTTCAAATCCTGAATCAGTGCGAGAAGCATTGATCTCACAACTGAAATCGTTATCGAGTTTCAATTCTTCCGCCACGGCCCCCTCGATTGATTCGAGCAACCGTTCGGATCCTTGGCCCGGAATCGGTCTCCATTCAATAGTGAACCGGCACTCACCTGGTATTACATTCTTCGCGCTGCCACCGCGCACGAGGCCCACATTAAGAGTCGTAAATGGAGGATCGAAGTCATGATGTTGTTCGCCTTCCAATTCCGTAGCGACCTTCTCAATTCGCGCAATCAAACGCGCGGCCCGAAAAATAGCCGATGAACCTAGCGCCGGATACGCGCTGTGACCTTCACGCCCGTGCACGACAATCTCCGCCAGACAATAACCCTTGCCCGCGCGGATCGGCTGTAGTGAGGTTGGCTCACCAACAATGCTGAAGCGAGCTTCAAGCGGTCTAGCAGCCGCGAGCCGCTTCGCTCCCAGCAAGCCAACTTCTTCATCACCGGTAAACACGAGGGCGAGGGGCCGTCTTAACGTTTGTAGATCAGTCGAGGCAACGGCGCTGAGCGCGGCCGCAATAAAGCCTTTTGTGTCACAGGCGCCACGAGCGTAGAGCTTGCCATCGTTCTCGATGAGGGTCGTGGCTTCTGACCACGCTGGATCATAAGGAACAGTATCCATGTGGCCTACTAGCGCCAACTCGACTTTCGGTTTATTGGTGAAGTCGGCGCCGGCTAAGGCAATCAAGTTAAACTTTTCGAGATTATTATCGTCGCTGTAAGGAAAGCGCTTCACCGCTAGCCCTAAGGCTTCGCAGCGGCCGGCGAGATAATGGGCAATTCCCGCGTTTGAGCGCGCCGAGACTGAGTCAATTGCCACCAGCTCTGAAAGTGTTTGGGCAGTTTTCATCGGGAAAGAAAGTGAACGACTCACTAACGCTAATATTTACTAAACGCGATATCTTGCCTAATAATCTAGGCCCTGGCCTTGGCGACTTGGCGGTTTGTCGAGCCTATGAGCACTACCAAAGTCGTCGCTGCAGCTCGGTGAATCGTTCAGTGATCTCTTCCTGGGCAAAATGTCTGCCGCCCTCGACGATTCGTCTCCCGCCCACGACTACGTCTTTTACGGCTGACTTATTGAGAGAAAAGACAATCGTCGCCAACAGTGCCGCGGGAGCAGCGCCAGCGATCGACGGGTCGTCGAGATCGACAGTGAAAAAATCCGCCCCGCTGCCGGCTTCTAAAGGTTGACCAGCCACACCCAGACTTCGCGCGCCGTTGACAGTTGCGCACTCAAACAGTCGCGCTGCCAGTGCCGATTGATCTTCCTCATCAGGCCGCGAGAGTACTGCCCGTTCCAACTTCTGCAGGCGCAAGTGATATTCAAGCTCGCGCGCGTCCTCGAGCAGATCGATCTGCGTTTGACTATCTGTTCCTAACGACACGTTTACGTTCTCTGCGAGTAAGAGATCCATGGGCACCACTCCGTCTCCCAGGTTGCGCTCGGTCGTCGGACAAGCACAAACCATCGCCTGCGCGGCAGCAATCATTCGTGCCGCTTTCGCCGTGATATGGATCACATGAACACCAGTGAAGCGGTCGCTTAGTAGCCCTTCGCTTTCCAGCAAAGCCACAGGCGAGCGCCCATGTTCTTCGATGCAAGCTGAAATTTCTGCCGGTTGTTCGGCCACATGCATATGAACCGGCAGGTGGGTTTGCTGACCGTGCTGGATTACCGCCTTGAGGTAATTGAGCGGAACTGCTCGGACGCTGTGAGGCGCGACGCCAACCCAGGCGTTGCCAGACATGCTTGCCAGCTCGTTCCGCAGCTTCTCGAGGTTTGTCAGGTAGACATCGGACGTCGACTCGATGAAGCGAGATTGTTGCGGGTTTGCGACGAGCTGGTAACCGGCGCGGGCATAAGCAACGCGCAGGAGTGCAATGCGCAAACCGACGTCTCTGGCTGCACCAACCACCTGTTTCGCGAGGAGGTTGGGATCGTCATATGCAGAGCCGTCCGGCTGGTTGTGCAGGTAGTGAAACTCGCCGACGGTGGTGATGCCGCTGAGCGCCATTTCCATAAACGCCATGCGCGAGGCATCGTAGAGATCTTCCGGCGTCAGGCGTGCCGCGGCGCTATACATCATTTCGCGCCAGGTCCAGAAACTGTCGGTTGAGTTACTGGTGCGGTGTTCGGTACGTCCGCGAATCACTCGCTGAAAAGCATGCGAGTGTGCATTAACGAGACCGGGCAGGAGGGCGCGATTCTTTAGTCGCACCACTTGTTGGCCTTCGTTGGGTGCAAAGCGCGCGACGCTTCCTTCCGAATCAGTAGCAAGAACTAAATTGTTTTTAAAATCTTTACCTGTATAGACCAGGTCAGGCAGCCAGGCGTGTGGCGAATGATTCATTAAAGAGGAAGAATTTGATTGGTGCCGGAGGTCGGACTCGAACCGACATGAGTTTGACCTCGCCAGATTTTGAGTCTGGTGCGTA